>JAUMVQ010000091.1 GCA_030530085.1 Desulfovibrionaceae bacterium
TGTGCATGAGGGAGAGATAGTAACCCTGCTTGGAGCCAACGGCGCAGGCAAGAGCACCACTCTCCTTTCCATCAGCCGCCTTGTGGATGCCTCCCAGGGATCGATTATGTTTGACGGCAAGGACCTGCGCAAGTACCAGAGCCATGAAGTGGTGGGACTTGGCGTTGCCCAGTCGCCGGAAGGACGGCGCGTCTTCGGGACCATGAGCGTGGAAGAAAACCTGCTTATGGGGGCCTTTCTTGTCAAGAACCTGCATCAGCGCCAGCATACGCTGCACTGGATATATGAGCTCTTCCCCAGGCTTGAGGAACGTGCCCAGCAGATGGCAGGCACCTTGTCAGGCGGTGAGCAGCAGATGCTGGCCATAGGCAGGGCATTGATGGCCCAGCCAAGGCTTTTGCTCCTGGATGAGCCTTCCTTGGGGCTGGCACCGCTGCTCGTGAAGAATATTTTCAAGACCATACGCCGCATCAGCCAGAACGGCGTGACAGTGCTTTTAGTGGAGCAGAATGCCAGGGCAGCCTTAAAGCTGGCCAGCCGCGGCTATGTGCTTGAAGTCGGCAATGTGGTCATGCAGGACAAGGCTCAGAACCTGCTTGCCAATCCGACAGTGCGCGAGGCCTATCTCGGCGGTTAGGCAGGGCAGACGAAATCTGAACTGTAAAAATCTGAATTGCAAAAAGAAAGCCCCTCTCCTTAAGGCAGGAGAGGGGCTTTTTAATGGCTGTTTTGAAAAAACTTAGGCGAGCTGGCTCAGCAGGGTTTCCTTGATGGAATCAATGGAGCCTGCTCCGTCCAGTTCGATGTACTTGGTTTTGCCTTCGGCAGCCAGCTTCTTGTAGAAGTAGGCAGCGGCCAGGGTGCCGTTCTCGGTGTTGTAGTAGATGTCGTGGCGCTTGTTGATGGCAGCCTCGTCCTGGTCGTCGGCACGGGTGCTCAGATCGCCACCGCACACGCGGCACTTGTCGCCATTGGGCTTGATGGGATCAATGAAGATGTTGTTGGGATGGTTGTTGTTGTTCTTGCACAGGCGGCGGCCCATGATGCGGTTGCGGGCAATTTCGCGGTCCAGCTTGATCTCGATGACGTAGTCAAGCTTGATGTTTTTGGCCTGCAGGGCGTCCCACAGCTTCTCGGCCTGCACCATGTTGCGGGGGAAGCCGTCCAGGAGCCAGCCGTTGGCACCCTTGCTCTGCAGGGTATCCAGAACCATGGGGATGGTGATGTCATCGGGAACGAGGTCGCCACGGTCGATGAATGCCTTGGCCTTCTTGCCGAGCTCGGTGCCGCCACCGATGTGTTCACGGAAAATGGCGCCGGACTCGATGTGGGCCAGGTTGTACTTCTGTTTCACAAGCTCGCCCTGGGTGCCTTTGCCGCTGCCGTTGGGTCCAAAGATAAGAATATTCATGGCGTCCCTCCTCTAAAGAGACCGATCTGATGTTTATGCCCCTGGGGGGCTGTTAAGTATTGCTGTCCCCTGCCGGACAAGGATACGGAGTACAGGCAAACTTTTCCAGCAAAAGACAAAATATTAGCTGAATGTCATGTACACTGTGCATGTTGGTCGTGTCAAGGAAGCTGTGGCGGCCTCCTGTGTCGTATAAGAAGGAAAATATGTGTGATTTCAAGATGTTGGCAGGGGCGTTCGCCTGGCGGCCGTTCGTTCTTTTGTGAAAATTTGCGCTATCGGAAAAATTGCGGGCGGCATATTGCGCCAAAGCCCTTTGCAGATCTGCATCCTGTCGGGGAAAAAGGCTGCCGCCACGTAGGGAGACAAGCAGAATAAATAAAAGGCCGGCCGGAATTTTCATCCCGGCCGGCCGTACAGCTCATACTGCCTTGCCTTTTAGTTCGCCCCGTAGCCCTGGGGGTGCTTCTGATGCCATGTCCAGGCGGTCCTGATTATTTCCTCTATGCCTGCTGCAGGCTGCCAGCCAAGCACGGCCTTTGCCCTGTCAGAAGAGGCCACAAGCCTTGCAGGATCACCAGGCCTGCGTCCTTCTATCCTGACAGGCAGCTCATGACCTGTCACGCGCCTTGCAGCCTCAATCATTTCCAGCACTGAAAATCCCTGGCCGTTGCCTAAGTTGCAGACAGTGGAGGCACCGCCTGCCGCAAGGTAGTCCACGGCGCGCAGATGCGCATCAGCCAGATCCATGACATGCAGGTAGTCGCGTATGCAGGATCCGTCCTTGGTGGGGTAGTCTGTCCCGAAAACAGAGATATGGGGACGTCGTCCCAAGGGAACCTGCAGAATCAGCGGGATAAGGTGGCTCTCAGGCCTGTGGTCCTCGCCTATGCTGCCGTCGGCCAGCGCGCCGCCCACGTTAAAGTAGCGCAGGATAACGGAACGTATGCCGTTGGCTTCGCCGACCCAGCGCATCATGCGTTCCATGATGAGCTTGCTCTCGCCATAGGGATTAGTGGGATCCTTGGGATCGTCCTCGACAATGGGTATGGACTTGGGTTCCCCGTATACGGCAGCCGTTGAGGAGAATACCAGCTTGTCTACGCCGTGACGTGCCATGGCCTGCAAGAGAGACAGCATGCCGCCCACGTTGTTGTCAAAGTACTTCAATGGCTTTGTCATGCTTTCAGCCACCAGTGAATAGGCAGCAAAATGCATGACTGCATCTATTTTGTTTTCAGAAAAGACCTTGTCCAGGTCGGCAGCGCTGCGCAAGTCTCCCTGGTAAAAACGCGCCTTGGGGTGCACAGATTCCCTGTGCCCTGTTGCCAGGGAATCCAGGACAACGACCTCGTCACCGCGCTCTGCCAGGGCATGCACATTATGGGAACCGATATAGCCTGCACCGCCTATCACAAGAATACGCATGTTTTCTCCTTTTTCTTCAATGCTGTCTGCAAATGCCAGCTTTTGAACAACATACCAAACAAGATGCGACAGGCTGCTTACCTGTCCTCTGCCTGCTGCGGAGCTTCTTCCGCAGGCTCCTCGCCTGCGGGCTCAGCGTCTGCTGCCTCTGTCCAGTCAACAGCCTCGTCCGGAGCCGGCATCTGCCACTCGGACGGCTGCGGGGCAGTGAGTTCTGCCTTGTCTCCGAGATACGGGTTAAAGTAGCCGTACCTGAGCCACGGACACAGCTTGCGCAGCCTTTTCATAAAAGTCTTAAGGCCCATGGACGGGCCAGTTTCAATGCCGTCCAGAAGGCTCATATAATAGTCAGGGTCAATATTGAGGTTGCGCCACTGTATCATGCTGACGCCGCACTCGCCCACAAGCCTGGCAAGACAGGCGAGCTCTTCCTCAGTGTCCGTGACTCCCGGGAAGAAAAGCAGGTTCAGCGACACAAAGATGCCGTTGCGCCTGGCAACGCAGATGGATTCCTTCACATCGGCAAAATGATAGCCGTGCGGCCTGTAGTAGCGCGTGTATACTTCTTCCCTGGCACTGTTCAGGGATACCCTGAGGCTGGTAAGCCCAGCCTTTGCCAGGCGCTCCACGGCCTCTGGCTGCGAGGCGTTGGAATTGCAGTTGACTGTGCCCCTGCCGCCTTCTGCCCTGAAGATCTGCGTGGCAGCGCACAAGAGGTCAGGATTCATGAGCGGATCGCCCTCGCAGCCCTGGCCGAAGGAATAGACAGGCGTCTTGAGCTCGCGGGCGGCATGGATGCGCATGACTTCTGCCACTTCCTCAGGCGTCGGCACAAAGGTGAGGCGGCACTGCGGTGTCACGGCAATGGGCGAGTCTGCCTCCTGCTCTGAAATGCAGCCTATGCAGCGGGCATTGCAGGTCCTTGAGGTGGGGAGAGGCGCCTCAAACCGTCCCAGCGCAAAGTTCCTGGCAGCGGGGCAGTCGTAGCGGCGCACGCAGTCATTGAGGATGTGTCCCACAAGACGGTTCTCAGGATATGTCTTCAAGAGATGGCGCACATTGTCGTCAATGCGCCTGGCTGAAATATGCCTGAACTGCTGCCTCTTGTCCTCGTCCACTTTTCTGGCGCAGATCCAGAAGCGCCCCTCGGCAAAGCCGACTGCCCCGTAGGCAAAGAGAGGCAGCATGGGGGCATCGTCTTCCTTTTCGTAGGCAGGGTGGGCTGAAAGCGTATAGGCCGGTGCCGCAAAGGCAGCCACAGCCATGGCCTCATGTTCCACGGTCTCGCCTGTTTCGGGATCAAGGCCCACGGCCCTGCGTCCCGGCAAAAGGAAAAGCTCGCTTTCATCTGGCAGCGGAGTCAGTTCGTCCGGACGCGGCGTGCCCCACTGCGTGCCCCTGCGCACAACCATGTCTAACTCAGGCTCATCGTATATATTGCCGTCCTTGTCGGCCACCACAAGGCATGGCTTTAAGTCCTGCCTGTTTTTTTTGCTGCTCATTTCTGTATAAATCCCCGCTTCCTGCCCGGCGTCGCTATCGGGCGCCTGGCAGCGTGCGCATATGCCCTGTGTCAGGCTCTTATGCTACAAATGAAACGATGGTACTTTGCACCAAAAAAAGCCCGCGGGCAAGACACGCTGTGGCATTTGCCGTGATTTCCCTGTTGCCTCTCATGGCTATGTTCCCTATACTTTTTTGTTCACCGCCTGCGTTATCCTGATAAACAGGCGTTTTCCAGGGGCCCGGGGCTAATGAAACTGCATCAGCTAGATATGGATCCGGATTCTTCTGCTCAGCCAGATGAGGCAGACCGACAGAGTGTAGCAGCTGAGCTGCCGCATGATACGCTGTCGGAACTGCCGGAACTTGCTGAAAAAAAGAATGCCGGCAGGGAAACCAGGCAGAAAAAGGAGGCATCAAAGCCGGCCTCTTTTCCTGCCCTGAGGCGTTTCCTTCTGAAGGCACTTGGCATAGCAGCCGCTGTTATGCTGAGCTTTGCCGTGCTCTTTCTTGCTGCCCTCCTGTTCATACAGCTGAACAGCCAGAACCTCACCCAGTTTGCCGTGCAGAAGCTCATGGAGCACACTGAGGCAAGGCTGTCCTTTGACAATGCCGAGATCCGCCTGCTGCCACTGCCGGGGCTCAGGCTGGACAACGTCGAGTTCCGGCCCACAAAAGAAACCACCTTCAAGGCCAGGACCTTTATTATTGTCCCGAGCCTGCTCTCGTTTCTGAAGGCAGCGCCGGAGCCAGAGGAACTCATCCTGGATGAGCCTACCTTTTATGGCACGCTGCCTCTGACCATAACCGAGATGGCTGCCCTGGCGCAGGGCCTTTTTGCTGGGGAGGCAGCTTCTTCCGGCAATGCAGGCTTTGATGCCGACAAATTGCCCATGCACTGCAAAATTAGCGTGCATGATGCCCAGGTCCTTATTGCCGGCAAAGACGGATCCTATGCAAGGCTCTCAGGCCTTACTGCAAGCTTTTCCATTACCAATCCGCCCCTCTTCAATTTTGACCGCATAAAGGGGGACGTTCAGGTACAGTCCTTTGAGACGCAGACGCCGTCCTTTTCAGCAGTCCTTGACAATTTTACTCTCAATGCTTCCCTGAACCCGCATAAACCCGTTTCCTCTGTCCACGCTGAGCTGCATGCAGACTACGCCATTTCGCCCATGTCGCTGCAGTCCTCCTTGCAGGTTGCCCTGCAGGGCACAAAAAATAACACGCTTACGGCCAGCTGGAAGCTTGGCGGAACGTTTGTGCTGGATGCGGATACCATCCCCTGGGAAATAAGCGGCACTGTGCTCCCCCAGAATCCGTCGGATCCGGCGGATTCGGCGGACCAGGTGGATCCGGCTCTCTCCTATGCAGACCTTGTGCCCCCGCAGAACGGGCATTCCCTCTACAGGATACTCTTCAACCCCTTAAGGATTGGGGATGACCGCCTCAAGGCAGATGTTTTGCTGCTTGCCGATGCCGAGAATCCCGCCATTGCCGGCAGGGTGGACATAGAAAGGGTAAGCCTGACACGCTGGCTTGACTTTGCCCGTTCTCTGGCTCCGGGGCTTATGCGCTCGCTGGACTATGTTGACAACGGCTATATAGACTTTGTCATAGACAAGAAGCACCTGCACTGCCCGCGCATCCAGGCAAGGGCTGCCAATGCTGTCTTCTTGGGATCCGGCGGCGTGGCAGACTGGTCCCAGCCTGTTATCTTCCTGGATCTTGTCAGCAATTTTGTCGATCTGGGAACAGCTATCCCTGAGTCTGTCGGTGTTGTGCCTGAGGCGCCTGCCTACAAACACAAGCCTCTCACGTCCATGACCATGGCAGACATTATGCCTGCAAAAAAGACGCAGCCTGAGACTGTGCCGCAGGACAAAAGCCAGGAGGCTGACGCAAAAAAAGGCGACAAAAAGGCCGGCAGTGCTGTGGATCTTTCAAAGCCCTCTGCAACGTCAGGCAGCAGCGCCAATGCAGCCGCTGCCGGCAAAGCTGATGCAGCAAAGGCAGCCGCAGACGGGCAGGATGACTTTGCCATAGGCTTTGACATCCGTCTTGGCTCCGACAATATCCACTATGGCTATATCGACCTTGGCAGGACCAGGGTTGTTATCACGCCAGGCACAAACAGTTCCGGTGCAAAGGGTGTAAAGCTCGCCGTAAATGCCGGCATCTACGAAGGCCTCTGCAAGGGGGCTGCCTGGTTTACCGGAAACGAAGAAACGGACTATGAATTTGACCTGACCTTTAGCGATGTAAGGCTCTCCGGCCTGTACAAGGCCATGCCTTTTGTCCTTGTCAACAAGGGCAGGGGGCAGAGCCGTATCCGCGTCACAAGCACAGGAACAGAAATCGATGATTTTCTGGCCCATCTGAAAGGCTCAATCGAAATGAAGCTTTCCAGGGCGGCTATGGCAGATGACAAGCTCTTTTCGCCCTTTGATGCCGATATTTCCCTGAAACTGTCCTCTGCCGCCTTTAAAAACAGTGCGATTGGCATGAACGGCACCTGGGATGTGCACTACCATGGCACAGGCTGGGAAGGAACTGAGCTTAGCAATGGCTTTATATGGTTTGGCGGGGAAGGGGATGATGCCGGCATTTTGTTCGACAAAAACGAGACAAAGGCCTCTTTCAAAAATATGGAGAAAATCCTGCCCTTTGCCAAAGGCGAAAATATCTCCCTTGAGCTCAAGGGCCAGACGTTCTGCGATACGTCAAAGCGGGTTTTCGGGGCAAAAAATGCCCATATTACAGTCCCCGGCCTTGATGCCGACGGCGACTTTACAGTCAAGTTTGCACCCAAAAACGTGCAGCTTACTGCATCCGTTGCCAAGGCAGATCTCGAAACTGCGCTCTTCTGGAGCAATCTGACAGGCAAGAAGCCGGATCTGCCAAAGCAGATGCAGTCGCTGCACATGACAAAAACAGAGGTTGTGGCATCCCCTTCACAGGTTCGTATCGGAGCTTTTCGTACCAAATTGAAGGACACGCCTGTCTCAGGGTCACTGACTGTAACCAGCCTGAACAGCATTCCCATGATCCGCGGATCTGTCTCGCTGGGGGAATTTAACCTGGACAGCTTCCTTGGCAAGGAAGACCCAAAGCCAGCTTCGCCCGGGAAAAAGAAGGGAAAAGCCGGCGATGGAAAGGACAAGGATCAGGCTGCAGCAAAAAATCAGGCACCCTGGGATTTGTCCTTCATGAAGGAATTCAATGCCAAGGGAACTGTGCAGGCTGATGCTTTTATCGTCAAAAAAGTGCGCATCAAAAAGCTCTCTCTGCCTTTTGAGCTGGAGAACGGGCATCTTGTCATAGGGAAAGGCACAGGATCGTTCTATGGCGGTTCCCTGAATGGAAAGATAGACGCCCGCTTTGACAAGGGCGTGTCCTTTTCAAGCAGCCTTGCCGTGCGGCAGTTTGCGCTCGGCGACCTGCTGCGGGAGCGGGGCACCAAGGGCCTTTTCAATATCAAGATGGACTTCAGGACGGATCTGAGTGCTTCCTTGCAGAGTTCTGCCAATATGGCCAGGCATCTCAACGGATCTGTCTCCTTCTCAAG
>JAUMVQ010000092.1 GCA_030530085.1 Desulfovibrionaceae bacterium
CACTTAAAATTACATTTTGTGATGTATCTGATTACTCTATCCCTGAAAACGTTAATTGGGAGGATACAAGTATATTAGATTCCTTTGATTTAGGACAAAAAGTCAAATTCAACATTGTGAACGACGATACCGATGACTTTATAGAGGTAATCATTTGCTCGAACCGCATTTTGGTAGAGGCTGTAGATCCCTCTTAATGCCTGGATCGTGTTTTCGGCTGTTCAGACGTAGCTGCTGACACAAATGAGAAAGGGCAAATAGTTCGTACAGCCTGAAGGATAAAGATAGTGCCCGTTACCGGCCACCAGCCAGTAACGGGCATTTGCCAGCCATATACAGGCCTGCCCTGTACGCTTTCCTTCGCAAGGGCACCTGATATGTCCTAAGAACCCGTTGTAACGGGGCCAGGGCAGGCTTGTGCATCCTGTGCCGGCGCTGGTCGTGCACAGTGTTGACCTGCCCCCAGAAGAGGATTACAGCATTGCCGCCCTGATACTTTTTGGTCAGGACCAGTCGTCATTTGCGGAGGCAAAAATGAAAATCGTACTCATTACAGGCAGTGCCCACAAACATGGCACAACAGCTGCGCTTGCAGAGAAGTTTGAGCAGGGAGCAGCAGATGCAGGACACGAGGTTTTTCGCTTCGATGCTGCCTTTCATACGGTTCATCCCTGTATAGCGTGTGACAAATGCCGTGAAACCGGCCAGTGCACCTTTCATGAAGATGACATGAAGAGTCTGAATCCCCATCTTCTTGAAGCTGACGCCATAGCCTTTGTCTCGCCCATTTATTATTTTGCCATCAATGCCCAGATTAAGGCAGTCATAGACAGATTCTATGCAAATGACGATGCCCTGCACGGCGGAAAGAAGGCAGTCCTGATAACTGCCATGGCAGATACGGAAAGTTCCTCTGCATCCGGCGCCAATGCAAGCTTTAGGGAAATGCTTAACTATCTGAAGTGGAAAAATGCCGGCATACTGAATGCAAGAAATGCCACTGTTGCAGCTGATTTGACCGAAGAGGTCCTCAAGTGCGCCTATGACCTTGGCAAAAATCTGAAGTAGGCAGCTTCCTGCCTGCATTGCTGTACCAGTACAAATATTTTTGAGCCGCCATGGAGCAATCCACGACGGCTTTTTTCTTGCAGGAAATATGTCATTTGCATGTACAATCGTGTATAAAACACGTCATGACACCATAAGGCCGAAAGGAATTTGGGACACGGCAAAATCTGCCAGCCTGCATGCGCATACAGAACCTGCTCTCAGGGAACAGGCTGAAGCTGTTCTTACCTCGCTGGGTAGTACAGCATCCTGTGCCATTGCCATGTTCTATCAGCAGATCGTCCTTCACAACGGCCTCCCGTTTGAAGTGAAGCTCCCGATGCACCCATTGGATAGCAGCCGCATGGATATCTGCCGCACGACGAGGGAGCAGCTGGATGAAGAACTGGAGAAAGGCTGTGCGGATGTGAAAGCCGGACGCACGATTTCTGTGGAGCAGGCCTTCGCAAATGTCCGCCAGGAATTTGGTGTATGAAGTACTCCTGTCGTTTTGACCGCAGCTGCACAGGCCAAAGTGCAATGTTCAGACACATTGCCGTCTGCAGTCTGTACGGAACGCAGACGCTCTGACTTTCCGCATAGGACGGCGGCTGGGATACAGGCATAAACGTAAGCTGCTGAAAACACAATCAGCAAAGCCATATTAAGGAGCGACCCGCTGCATCTTTGCGGGCCGCTCCCTTTTCATTCTGTCAGGCGTGCTCTTGTCAGGAAGTTTGGCAGCTTTGTACCAGGTTCCCGGTGAAAGGGCGCTGTTTTACCACTTTACCAGGTCAAGCAGCCCCTGGAAGCTCGTCACCACGTCGTAGATCACCTCGCCGTTGCTGATGGCCCTGAAATGCTCTCTTGCACAGTGAATCTTGGAATCCTCAATCTGGCGCAGCTGCAAGGAGTCCAGGCTGCCCTTTGTCTCTGCCACAAAATAGATGTGCTTTTTATCTTCATTCTTCCAGGCAATGGCCCAGTCCGGGTTATAGCGCCCGACGGGCGTTGAGATATAAAAACCGTCCGGAAGCTTCACATACACAACAACGTCTTTGTTGTGCTCAAGATCCGTGGCGAACTTCTTCTCTGTCCCGGAATCATACACCACGTGGTCATAGAGGTGCTTGTCTGCCTTCATGGCATTAACGTCAAGGCGCCCCCTGATGGTCGGCTCGGTAAAGATGTTCGTGTCGTAATGGTCGTTAGTCAGGTCGTAGGTGATATGCTGGATAATGGCCGTGGCCTTCTCAGCATTGATGAGCGAGGCTGCCCTGAGGATGAATTCCTCAGGATTGTCCTTGAACTGCTCAAAGACAGACGGCCTTATGCCCGTAAGAATGCTGATTATGGCCTTGCGTGTCAGCCTGGTTTCCTCCACCAGCTTGCCGACAAGGTCGTAGCGCACATTGGCGCCTGGCATGATGGCCTGCCTGTAGCTTTCGGAATCGTTGACGGCAAAGGCTCCGCCGCTCTCAAGCTGCTCCTTTGAAGAGATCTCCTTCATCTTCCCTGTCGTGACGTTGAAGAAGCTCTGGGTCACACGCAGGTGGGTGTCCAGGGAGTCTATTGCGTGCCTGATAAGCTCATTCGTATCAAATTTGACGGTATAGACGGTCCTGGCGTTAATCTTGTCCCACAGCTCCCTGAACGCAGGCATGGCCAGCTTGTTTTTGTCCACAGTCAGTTCCACGTTGTCTTTGCGGCTGTTTACCGGCTTCCATCTGCCGTCATAGACGGAGTCCAGAATCAGTACCATATCGCCTGTTGTCCCGGGGAAGTGCTTGGCTGCGGTAATTTTTTTGTCATTCTTGTCCTGGTAGTACTTGTCAGTAAGGGATCCCTTGCTGTTGATATAGCCGATTTCCCGCAGCTCTTCCACGATTTCCCGGGCAGTGGGGGCATCAATGACATACTGTACCTTCTTTGTGGCCTGTCCCTCCTGGCCGTCTTTGCCGGATTCTCCATTCTGGCCGTTCTGGCCATCCTGTTCAGCCTTCACCTCGATCTCTACAGTCCGCTCCTCAAAGAGCTCTGCCGTAACCTTGCAGGGGCGGTAGGCAACAGCCTCGGCAAGCTCGCCTTGCAGGCCCCTGGCAAAGCTGTCATAGCTTTCGCTGGCAATGACTGTCAGGACATTTACGTTCTGGACATCGTTCCCAAGGACGCTCATGTCCATGCGGTCTCCCTTGCTGTTGACGCAGAGCCTGAGGCCGCGGCCTACTTCCTGGCGCTTGCGCACAGTGCTGCTGCTCTGCTTCAGGGTGCAGATCTGGAAGACATTGGGATTGTCCCAGCCCTCGCGCAGGGCAGAGTGGGAGAAGATGAAGCGCACAGGGGATCGCACGGGATCGCAGTCCAGCAGAAGCTCCTTCTTCTTCATGATGAGCTCATAGGCATCCACGTCGTCCGTGGTGGTTTCCTTGCGGGCCACCTTGGAGTCAATCATCCTGCCCTTTTTGTCTACTGAGAAATAGCCGGCATGGGTTTTGTCCGCAGGAATGGCATTGAGGTAGCCAAGATAGTCCTCTTCCCCGAAGCGGGGCTCAAGGCTGCCTGTGATGTCCTTGTATTCTTCCTCGAACATCTGCGCATAGACGCCGTTGGCAGGCTGGCCTTGCGCATCGTAGAGCCTGTATTTTGCCACCTCGTCAATAAAGAAGAGGGAAAGCACCTTGATGCCCCTGGAAAAGAGCTTCCTCTCCATGTCTATGTGGCTCAGTATGGTCTCGCGTATCTGTATGCGGCGCAGATCCTCCTCATTGACCTTGCCTATGACATCGCCTGCATGGATTTTGATGCCGTTGACAAATTCGACCGAATCATCGCGCCCGTCTATGCGTGACACCACAAAGCCCTGCTTGTACTCTTCCATGTGCCCTGAATGGTCGTAGAGGTTGTAGCCTTCTGTAACGATGCGGCTGACCTTGCTGATGCCGGACTTTCCTTTGCAGTCAAACTGCAGCGTGGCCGTAGGCGCTGCCTTGGAGAGGTTGATGCTCTCAAGGTAGACATAGCCCTCGGTGGCCGTTGTGCCGGACTCAGAGATGCCCTTGACTGCAATCTTCTTCACCAGGTGCTTGTTGTAGGCTTCCATGGCATCCAGGCGGTAGACCATGTTGTAGATGCTGTCGCTTTTGTGGGTCGCTGAATAGCGCAATGTAAGCAGGGGCTGGAACTGCTTTAAGTTTTCCCTGGTCTGCTTTCCTTCCACCGACTGCGGCTCGTCGATAATGAGGATGGGATGAGTCTTGGCCAGGACATCAATGGGACGGCGGGAGCGGAATTCGTCCAGTTCCATGTAGATGCGCCTGGCATCCTTGCCCCTGGCATTGAAGGCCTGGGAGTTGATGATCATGGCGCAGATGGAATTGTCAGACGCAAAGCGGTCAATCTCAGTCAGCTGCGATGAGTTGTAGATGAAATAGTGTATCCTTTTGCCATACTCTGAGGCAAAGTGATCCTCTGTCATCTGGAAGGTCTTGAAGACGCCCTCCCTGATGGCGATGCTGGGCACGACGATGATGAACTTGCACCAGCCGTAAGCCTTGTACAGCTCATACATGGTCTTGATGTATGTGTAGGTCTTGCCTGTGCCTGTCTCCATCTCGATGGTCAGGTTGTAGTGCCCTTCAAGCTTGTCTGAAGGCTTTATCAGGTTGGCCCGCTGAATGGTCTGAATGTTGTGCAGAATGATGTCGTCTGTCAGATCGGTCTCAATCGCGTGGTTGCAGTAGCCGGTAAAGTCAGCAGCGTCGGTCAGGGACGGCTGCTGGCTCAGGCCCCTGTCTATCAGGTAGGAAGTGGCATGGCATTTCTGGCCATAGAAGACGTCCACTACAGCCCTGGCGGCGTCTTTCTGAAATGTCTGGTGCTTGAAGCGCAGTTTCATTTGTTTTCTCCATCCTTGTCAGATAGCCGGCTGGCCGGAATGTCTGCCAGATTGTCTGCTGCATGGTCTTTCATCTGCTCTTCCAGCAGCTTTTGCAGTGCTTCCCTGCTAGGCAGGACAGACTCGTACTTGCTTGCAAATATCTGGGTATTGTCCTCAGGCAGGGTCATCTCCACAACGGCATCGTTTTTGTAGCTGCACAACATGATGCCGATGGTGGGATTTTCATCGGCAAGCTTTACCTTGCGGTCATAGTAGTGGACATACATCTGCATCTGGCCTATGTCCTGATGCTTCAGTTCCCCGATTTTCACGTCAAAAAGGACAAAGCAGCGCAGCAGGCGGTTGTAGAACACTAGATCCACCATGAAGTGCTCTTCATCGAATGTGAAGCGCATCTGCCTGCCAATGAATGCAAAGCCGGTGCCGATTTCCAGCAGAAACTGCTGCAAATTGTCAATAATGCGGCTTTCCAGATCGCTTTCAGACCAGGATGGCAGTTCCTTCAGGCCGAGGAATTCCAGCACATAGGGGTCTTTGACGGCATCCATAGGGGGCTCTGTTACGTGTACTTCCTCTGCCAGGTGCCAGACCTTGTCCTTGTCAGTGCTTAAGGCAAGACGCTCATAGAGAGAGCTGTTGTACTGCCGCTTCAGTTCGCTGAGGCTCCAGTCATTTTTGACGGACATGATTTCGTAAAAATGGCGTTCGTCAATATTGCTGATGCGCATGAGCACAAGGTAGTGGGACCAGCTCAGGAAAAACTTGCGTCCTGTGGAGACAGATGGCTGATTTTTGAATTCAGCAGACAGGGTCTGCTGAATCTGGTCTTGCGAGTATACCTGATAGAACTGACGCATCTGCCTTACGTTTGTGGGAGAAAAGCCCTTGCCGTAGCGTTTTGTCAGACAGGCGGATAGTTCTTCAATTATCTGCTTGCCATAGACAGCCCTGTTCTGGCCGTTCTGCTCTTCCTCTACGATATTTTTGCCGATTTCATAGTAGGCATAGACCATGGAAAGATTGACGGCCGTCCTGGCATTCTTCCTGGCCTTTTCCAAGATGTCGGAACTGCCCTGCAGGAAGCTGTTATTGAGAGGGGCGGGAGTTTTTGTGCTCACGTTTTCCTCCTTACAGCACCTTTATTTCCGTATCCGGCGAGGTGTTCTTGAAGATTTCCGTGATATTGATCTTGGAAGGACTGTTCGCAAAGCAGCTGTCACGGAAGACGGCGCACAGGGGCTGCATCTGGGCTATGGCCTTGAACACTTCATCCGGTACGTTTTTGTCAAAGCAGGCGATAAGATCCCCGTTGTTGTAGTTATGGACGGTGCAGCCACCAATCTGCTCTGACTTGTACGGATGGGAAAGGGGGATACCCCTGTCGATAAGGCAGGCAAAGAGGAGGTCGAGATCGGAACGGTCTTCCTTGATATTGGACTCAAGGTCAGTGAGCATCGCCTGGGAGTAGTCGGAAGGCTTGTAGTAGACGTCCTTCATGTTGGTGCTGTCGATTTTAAGGACGCGGAAGCCGCCGTCAAAATGGGCGTCGGGGTGGTCTTTGGCTATCTTCCTGGCTGCACGGCGGATGCGTTCCTTGCCGATTTCGCAGATGTTTGAGTAGCCGGCCTTGAAGGCTTCGCTCTTTTCGTCTGTCTTTTCCGGCAGCTGGACCATGATGAATTTGCGGTTGCCGCCGTCTTCGGCGTTGAGCTGCATGACGGCATGGGCGGTGGTGGCGGAGCCGGAGAAGAAGTCCATGATGATGTCTTCTTTATTGGCAGAGAATATTGTTGTACCAGAAATTAACTCGTGAGTTAATGATACTGGTTTGGGATAGCTAAAGTATTTATCAAGTTCTAATGATTTTAAGTCTTTAATTCCATTAGCAGAAAGATGCTTTAATATTGAATAAAATTTAGATGAATCTGTTTTAAGATTTCGTAATTTACCGACTATATTCATTCCATTTGATTTTGGTATGAGTATATACTCACCTTTTTGTAAGCCATCATTAATTTCATCTAGTTTTGATTGTCCTTTATATTCAAGAATTTCTTCATAATGACAATTTCCATACTTGCCAAACTCCTTTCGTAACCAATCTTCTTGAATCCAATATTTTTCTCCATCTTTTTCAATTATTTTGCCACGTATATCTTTTTGTTTACCAAGAGGGAAGAATTTAGTTATATCTTTCGTAAATACAAAAAGGTAGTCATGACCTTTAATAACTTGCTTTGCCATACCACCACCTTCTGTACGAATAACAACAAATTCTGCTACTTTGTTAGCTTCTCCAAAAATTTCTTCGCATATTTTTTTAACGTTAGTTTGTTCATTATCATCAATGCTTATGAAGATAGCTCCATCCTCACTCAGCAGATTCCTGGCCAGCAACAGCCTAGAGTACATCATACTGCACCAGTCAGAGTGGAACCTCCCGTTGCTGTCAGTATTCCTGAACATGCGGTCGCCGTCCTCATCGTATACGCCGCACCCTTCATCGTACTCATCGGGATCCATCCTGAAGTCATCCCTGTATATAAAATCATTCCCGGTATTGTACGGCGGATCGATGTAGATCATCTTCACCTTGTTGAGATAACTCTCCTGAAGAAGCTTCAGCACATCAAGGTTGTCGCCTTCAATGTAGAGATTCTCGGTGCTGTCCCAATTTACGCTCTCTTCCTTGCAAGGACGGAGAGTCTTGCGGATGGGGGTACTGGCTTCAACGATGGCTGCCTTCTTGCCAACCCAGGTAAACTCATAGGCCTCATCTCCCTCAGCCACATCTCCGGAAAGCATCTGGTGCAGCATCTCAAAATTGACAGCCT
>JAUMVQ010000093.1 GCA_030530085.1 Desulfovibrionaceae bacterium
CGGCAAGGTTGCGATTGGTGCCGACAAGGTTGCGATTGGTGGCCGGCAACGGGCCAGCCTGCGAACATATCCGGCTCCCGGGGATGCGTGTCAGGCATACAAAAAGCCTTGTGTCATAAAAAGGGCACCAGCTCCGTAAAACCGATGCCCTCCGGATTCTGTACGCCGCTGACTACAGCCTAAGGCTGTTCTTATCCAGCAGAAAATCTTTCAGACCGATTGTAATAATGCCCTTATTGTCACGACGTACATTGATGCTATTGCGGACAACAATGATTTTGGGGAAGTTATCCGGAATGCTTAAAAAACTGCGGTATTTCGGATTTGCCTTGTCTGCGTCCGGAAACCAGGAAGCAAACTGGATATAGTACTTCTCGCTTCCCCTGGTAGCAACAAAATCCACATCCAGCCTCTTCTTGTCCTTTTTTCCACCGGCCCTTTCATAGCACATTACCATACCGGCATCCGCATGGTATCCGCGGACTCTGAGTTCATTGTAGATGCTGTTTTCCATCAGATGCATTTCTGTAATCTGGCTGAAGCCTGTTCTTGCATGTATCAGTCCCGTATCTTCAAAATAATACTTTGACAGATTGGCAATAAACCTGTTCCCTTTAACGTCATAACGCTCTGCCCTGCTGATGAGGAAGGCGTCTGTAAGACAGTCTGTATATTTCTTTATCTTCTTGTCACCGATGCCCTTATTCTTCATGCTCCTGAATGTCCGTACCAGGCTGCATGCATTCGTATAACTTCCAGCTACAGAGGCTAAAACATCCATCAGGTCTTTCAGTTCCTCTCCGTTGTGCACATTGTTACGTTCAGCGGTATCTGAAAGATACTTCTGAAACAGAAAGGCAAGTGTTTTTTCCTTGTCCTCACGTTCTTCCTTCATCGCAACCAGGGGCAGGCCGCCATAAGCAAGATAGTCATCCAGTGCCTTTTCCTCAGCTCCCTGGTACACAGACATGTATTCAGAAAAGCTTAAAGGATAAACACGAATCTCGTCGCCCCGTCCGCGGAATTCGGTAATCACATCCTCTGAAAGTTTTCTGGCATGGCTGCCAGTTACATAGACATCCGCATTGCGAATGTGCAGCAGGCTGTTGAGGACCTCTTCAAACCTGTCCACGTACTGAACATCGTCAATGAGAATGTAGTAGTCATCCTTGTCCGTGATTTTTTCCTTTATGAACTGCAGAATGATATAGGGATCACGCAAAATTTTGTGCCTGCGGTCATCCAGGGCTATTTCGATGATGTGGTCATCAGGGATACCGCTTTCGGTGAGATGGTCATGAAAGAGGCGGAACAAAAGATATGACTTTCCGCATCCCCTGACACCAGTTATCACTTTTATCATGCCGTTTTTCTTCTTCCGGATCAGCTTATTCAGGTACATATCTCGTCTGATTTCCATACAGTGTCCTCCATTTCAGTATCTGGTGCAGGCGCACCCATAGTCGGGATACAGCCTGGCAGATTTTGCCGGATATAATCAAAAAAAATTTCCTATTGCGAGAAACTGTGCAGATGCACCTGTTCTCGTAATAGAGCTTCCCCGGATGGCCAGTACAGCACACCTCTTCTATGCCTCTTCTTCCCTGCCCCTTTGCAGCAGTTCCTCTGTTATCCCCTGTACAAGGTCCTCTGCCTCATCTGCGCCCTCATCCCGTCTCAGGTACTTTCTCCTTTCAAGCTCATCCCTGACAGTCCCCTCAGGATAGGCTTTTTTGAGGATGCGCAGCGCCTTTGCACAGCCAAAGGCCTGGTAGAGGGCATTGCGCACGCGCATGTCCTCAGCCGTGGTGCTGAACGCCCACCTGGTGATGGATCCTGCCGTGCAGGTCAGCTTCTGCAGGCACTCTCCCTCGGAGGTCCTCTGCAGCGCCACAAAGTCTGCACCGGCTTTTGTCGGCTTTGTGCTGTGGCGCAGGGCATAGACTGCAGCCCTGCTCAGGCCGAAGCGGCTGCCGATTTCCTCTGCCTCCTGGGCATTGCCTGCACCCATGGCGTAGACATTTGTAGCCAGATCCACCAGCACCTTTGGAAAGTCAGACAGCTGCTGGGAATAGAGGCAGATGGCCAGGTTCTGCTTGCGGGCCTCGCGGCTGGCGCAGGTAAGGTCTGCGATAATCTGCCGTGAGAGCGGGTTGTTCATGTCAGCACAGCTTGCCCTGTGGAACTCGTCATAGCAGAGCCTCTTGGGCAATGACACCAGGTCCTCAAAGCGCTGCCTGTGGTATTCCCTGGCATAGATCGGCACCTGTTCCAGATCCGCCATGGTGTTGAAGAAATGGGCAGCCCCTGCAAAGCGGGCCAGCAGGTACATGATGCCTGACTGCCTCTCGGCAGCAGGGCCGCCCCTCGGCGTCACCTCGGTAAGATCCAGCCCCACTACCCTGGCCTCGCCCAGGGAAAACTGCGTGGGCGCTGCCAGCAGTGGATATTCCCGTATGGCAGTGGTCAGGTGCCTGGCACAGGCCTCGGGCACGCTTTCCCCGGATCCGTGCACCAGGATGGCTGCAAAGCGGTTCTTCAGCAGCGGGTTGCTCATCTCCACCATGCAGTCTGCCAGCAGCGGCACGGCATGCCGCTGGGCAAGGACAGCAAGGGCAGTCTCCCCTGCCTCAAAGAGCTCGCGCACCACTTCCCACCAGCTGGCATCGTGCAGAAGCTGCGGCGCATTGTCCCTGATCCATTCTGCCACCTCGGGCTCTGCATGGGCATCAAAGCGCCTTGGCTCCTCCCCGTCCGGCGCAAGCCTCCTGTACACTGCATCCAGCGCCTCCCTTAAGATGTCCGTAATCCCGTCCTGCGGTGCCGTTTCCGAAAGCGGCGTGCACAAGAGCGAGAGGAAGTTGATCAGAAAGGAGGCATGGGCCCTTGTCGGGTACGGGCAGCAGAGCAGCGTGTCAAAGGGATTGACGGCACAAGACCTTGTGTTGCGTAGCCTGGCAAAGACAGCCAGGTGGCGCATGGACGGCGGCAGGGCAGCCCTGACAAGCTCTATTACGCCTGAGCAGGACTGGCCTATGTCGATGACAGTAAGCCATGGCAGCCTTGAGAGCCCGGGCCTAAGCAAAAAGAAGAAGTTGAGCGTATTGAGGAAGAAGGACTTGCCGGATCCCATGCCTGCAAAGCAGATCTCGTTCCAGCTGGCCATGTTCTTTGCAAAGAGCTTCAGCGGCATGGCACGCCCGTCAGGGGTGCGCAACGGCACGTCTGCCTCGGTCCAGGGGGATCCCGGCCGGTACAATGGCAAAAGGCGCACTGCCTCTGACAGCGGGCAGACTGCCTTCACTGCCGGCGACACATAGCTTGCTGCCGGCAGCGTTGCCGTATAGGCCCAGAGCGGATCGCCGGTCAGCATGCAGGTGTCGCAGGATCCCCATGACTGCACTGCCTGGGCAAACCTGGCAGCACGGCGCGAGAGGCGCTCCCTTGCCTCATGCAGGTCTGCGCACGCATCAAGGCGCACCCAGGTAACAAAGGCTGCCTGCAGCCCTACGCAGATCTCCCCTGCAAGTTCCAGCTCCCTTAAGGCCGCATAGGATCTGTGCAGGCGCACGTTGGCAGAGGATGCAAAGGACAGTATGGAGGCTGCCGCAGACTTGAGCCCCTGGCCGCGCATGCCGTCCCCGCCGATGAGCACGGCACAGCGAAACGGCAGTCCGTCCTGGGCCAGGGCAGCAAAGAGGCTTGAAAATGGCTGCACGTTCTGGGGCGGCATGCTCATCACAAAGGGCGCATAGAGCCTGTTGTCCACTTCCACAAAGCGTCCCTCGTACACCCTTGCCTGCAAGGGCCACACCTGCCTGGCAAGCACCGGGGGCACAAAGGAGGTGGCATCACTGGCAGCTGCTCCCTTTTCAGGAGCTCGCAGGGGCAGCCTGTCACCAGGCAGCACCGGCCGCCAGTCAGGGGCAGTCCAGCTGGGACAGTTGCAGGAGCGTATCATTCGCACGGCCTCATGGCTGCCTGCCACATGCACAAGGCAGCTTGCCCCCCTGAGGGCCCCGGCAATTTCCCTGACCACAGCCCTGTGGGCATCGCGCAGCCTGGCATGGGCTGTGGTCCTGCTCATGGCTTCCCCAGGGTGTACCAGAAGGCCTTGCCCCTTGTTCTGTCCCTGGCCCTGCGCCAGGGCCATGCTTTTCTTCTGCTCGGCCCTGGCCAGGATCTCAGGCGTTGTCCAGACCGCCAGGTACATGCTTTCTGCTGCGCAATAGGAGGCAAGCGCCTCGCCCCAGTCGTCAAGGACATGGTGCAGGTTCAGCCCCGTCCTGTCGCAGGAGGCATGCATGGGCTGCATGGCCTTTTTCAGCATGGCCCTGCTGTCCTCAGGATCGCAGGCAAAGACAAACTGCACGTAGTGCCCGCGGCTTAAGAGCGGTGCTGCCAGGACGCTCTGCAGCGCCTGGCATATGGACTGGTATTCCTCGGCCCCTGTCATGCGCAAAAAGCCTTCTACGCGCATAAGCGAGACCAGCGCCCCGTTGTCTGCCAGCAGCATGCCCTCCTCGTCCGCGCTGTGCAGGCGGCACATGGACACAGGGGATGCGCCGCACAAATCGCGCACATGCCCGCAAAACCTGTCCAGTGACAGAAAAAAACTATCCCAGCTCATGCTGTCCTCCTGTTATGCTGCTGTATCCTGCGGTTTTTGTTATTTCCTTCTGCCCGGCCTATTGCGTCTCTTCGGGGCGGGCCAGCCTGCGCGAGGCGACAAGGCCTGAGATGGCAACGCCGCGCACATTCTCAGCTGGCGAAACCCTGCGCACCCGCACCACAACGGTATAGGTATTGTTGGCAATGCGCCCCATGCTTGTCTCATAGGTCAAAAGCAAGGGCACCTCGAATTCCCAGACAAGCACCCCTGAAAGCACGCCGCTTTTTGTGAGCACCGGCGCTCCCTGCACAACGGCATGGATGAGCGCCTTCTGCTGGCGCATGAGCGGCAGATGGCCTTCCTTGTCCAAAGACAGCGCAAAGCTTGTGAAGGCAGGCGGAGTAAAGTACTCCCTGGCCCTGGTCAGCTGCTCGCGCCAGTTGAGGTAGTCCAGGTTAAAGGACGCACCCACGGCCTCGGCCACCCAGTTTTTCAGGGCCGCATCCGTCAGCATGGGCTGGGAGAGCGGCGTCATGGGCAGAAGCTTCATATCGCGGCTCATCCCGAAGTACACTGGATCAGGCCTGAGCATGAGCGTCAGAAGAAAGGCTGAAAGGGACAGAAGGCTTACAAGGGAGAGTGCCAGGCAGGCCTTCTGGGCCTGGCGCAGGGCCTGGTGCGTCTCTGCCAGTCCTTCCCCAAGTGATGCCAGGCCCCATTCAGGCCGGGCTTTTGCTTCCTGCCCCGGCGGATTATGTTTTGCATTATGCAACGCACCTGCCATATCTTCCTGCCTGTCCCTTTTTTTGCCAAAGATCTTTTCCAGCATCTGTATCACGGCATTCCTCCCTGTGCTTTAAGGGTGTTGAGGACAGTCTGCTCAAGAAAGGTCCAGTTTTTCTGCCAGTCCCCTTCCTCATTCCAGACGCTTGCATCCGCATAGCATTTTGCCTTGACGTCTGCCTCCCAGTCGTACAGCCAGCGCAGGGGGCGCAGATGGCGGGCTACGGCATCGCGTTCCCTGGCTGTTGGGTTGCTGCGCACAAACTCACCCAGCACAGAGCCAAATATGGCTGGGCTTTTGCTCATGAGCAGGCCGCCATCCTTTCTTTCCTGCAAATCCGGCAGTCCTGCAGGCAGGGCCAGCTCATTGAGGGCTGCATACAGTTTGCGGCACTTGTCACGCAGGCTCTGCGCCCTTTCCAGGGCATGGTCCATGGGCGGCGGGCCTGCTTCCAGCTCTGCTGTCAGCAGCTCGGCCACGGCCCTGACATGGGTTATCATGTTCAGATGTATCTGGGAGACGGCCTCTGTCCAGAGAAAGCGCCCTGGCATGTTCCCCTCCCGCAGCATGAGGTCAAGGTGCAATATGCCGTGGCACAAGGGACAGACTGTCACCAGGTTGTCAGGGCTGTCGTTGTTGGGGTTGTCGTCTGCGTGATGCACCTCAAGGCCGCACCACAAGTCATGCTTCGATACAGAGGAGTAGCAGCCGCAGCCCTGGCAGGTATAGTCGTCCCTGCGTATGGCCATGTGCCGCACATCCCGTATGGAGCTGGTCACGCCGTTGTCTATGGTGGAACTTGTCCAGATGGCAGTCTGGATGCAGTAGGCTATGTCAAGCATGTCAGATCCTGTGTCCTGTCCTTGTGGTATCAGGCGGGAGCGCCTGCATTGGAATGCATGGCAGGCGCTCCCGTCCCATATGAGAGGTATCTGAGCCTTGCGCCTACAGGCCTATTTCATTGAGCTCAGGGGATCCTGTGCCCAGGGTACCGGATCCCATCTGGGCTATGGTGGCAGCGCCAAGCAGGCCGCAGCCTATGACTATGGCCATGATGGCAGATCCCTTGGGAGAGCCGGGCTGCTGGGATCTGGCCCAGAGCTGCCACAGCCCGAGGCCCACCAGGAAGAAGCCGCCCAGGGCAAAGCCTGCCTGCAGCACAGGGCCAAAGCGCGTCATCTCGCTTTTGACGTTGTCAGCCATGTCCCCGAAGCTGGCAGCACGCGCCGCCACAGGGGCAAGTGCCAGCAAGGCTGCGCTTATGCCTGCCCCGGTTTTTATCCATGCGTTACCTGCCCCGGCTGCAAAGCGGGCACATATGCCCTTTGCACTGCTGGTCTTTGTACTGTTCTGTCCGTACATCCTTGTCTCCTTGCAGGGGGCCTTAGCCCCGTGCTGTATCCATTGCTTCTTTTCTGTCCTTATTGCTGTTCCATGCAGCTAGTTTGCTGTTGTTTTGGTGTGATTTTGCAGCTCACCCTCCCAGGAGCGCAGTCACGACCTCCTGCACGCTGCCCCCGAAGGTTGTTCCCAGGGCCAGCATAAAGGGCCGTATGTTGAGGCACAGTATGCCGCCGGCCATGTGGGTTACTGCCGGCCAGAAGGCATGGGCACCGTCAGCAGACTGCTTTAACATCACAAGCCCCTTGAGGACCTGGTAGGCCCCGACTGTCATGACAATGGCCATGGCCAGGGCAACCATGTTCTCAAGCCCGCCTAAGGATTTCGTCTGCACCGAGGCCATGTCCTTGGGTGCAGACTGCTGGAAGAGCGTCATGCTGAGGGCATCCAGCACTGCCGGAAAGCTTGCCAGCATGGCCCCTGTCACAAGGCCTGCAAGCCCTGGCAGGGCAGATCTGCCGCTGCCTGCAGACCTGTAGAGATACAAGAGCGAAAAGCCTGTCACTGCCAGCCCGCACAATATGGCCGTGGTCCGTATCAGCGGATAAAAGTGCTGCAAAGATGCGGCCAGGCTGGCACAGGCCTCAAGAAAGCCTGCATCCATGGCCTACTTCCCCGCTTTCAGGGAGAGGATGCCGCGCGAGGTATAGACAAGGCCCTTTGCCGCATCAATGCGGTGCACCATAAAGCTGCCTGTCTGCTCCCCTGCTCCCATGTTCCAGATTCTGCCCCTGCTGTCCTGCAATATGGCCCTGGACTCAGACAGTCCCTTGATGGTCCAGCCATTGAGGGCCTGGTTGCCGGGGCCGGCCTCATTTTTTTTGGCGTCATTTTTTGGGGCGTCCTTTTGCTGCATGTCCTTTCTGTCCTCCCTTTTCCTGTCCTGTGCCTTTTTCTGCGTGTCCTTATGCGTGTCCTTCTGGGAGCT
>JAUMVQ010000094.1 GCA_030530085.1 Desulfovibrionaceae bacterium
GTCAGCTGTGCAAAATGCTCCGCATCAAGGGGGAAGACTGTCTTGTCGCCACGCAGTTCGGGCATGCCGGCATTGGGCTGCGCAAAGACAGGTACCGATGATACTGCCAGAAGGCGGCGCAAGATCTCCGCCATGCGCTCAGGCCCCACGGAGCAGTTGGTGCCAAGGGCAGCCACGCCCAGGTTCTGCATGGTCTCGGCAAAAATTTCCGGCGTGGAGCCGGTGAGGCTTGCGGCATCCTCAAAGGTCATTGAGGCCAGTATGGGCAGATCGCAGACAGTGCGCACGGCCGCAGCCCCGAGCCTTGTCTCAGCAAGATCAAACTGCGTCTCAAGCAGAATGCAGTCACAGCCGCCGGCAGCAAGGCCGCGCACCTGTTCCTCAAGGCCTGCCATCAGTTCCTCGGGATCGACATCGCCAAGGGGCCTGGCAAAATGTCCGGTCGGTCCCACGTCGCCTGCCACAAGGACGCATCTGCCTGCCTCGTCAGCGGCTTTTCTGGCAACCTCTGCCAGCCTTTTGTTGGTCTCAAAAACAGAGAGTCCCTTGTCCAGCTTGAACGGGCTGGCTCCGAAGGTACAGGTCGTGATGATATCCGAACCGCTCTGCACATATTGCTTATGCACAGCATAGAGGATGTCCGCACGCTCAAGGCAGAATGCCTCAGGAGACATGCCGGCCGGCATGCCGTGCGCCTGAAGCATGGTGCCCATGCCGCCGTCAAAAATCAGTGTACGGGGAAGAGAAAACAGGCTCTCAAACCTGGACATATGCTGGTACTCCCTGCGTAGAATTTTATTATATCAAGATATGTTGATATCAAGATTTAGCTTTATTACATGCCCTGTCACTGCCATGTCAAGAGGCCAGACGCAAAAGAATGTGCGCTGGCGCAAGGCTCTGCACACAGCGGCCTCAAGCCCGGGACCAGCCTTTTCTGCACGGGCAGGCAGAGCCTTATTATTTGACAAAGCCCCCTATTATAACTACTTATTTTTCTGTCTTCCCACCTGCATCCGGCAGCCGCCTCAGGGCCTTTTTTTTCCTAAGCCGGCAAGCGTCTTTTGAGGACATATTGCGAGGCACCTAGCTGCAGCATATTTTTGCTAAATAAAGGCACGGAAGACCCCGAAGCAATGCATTTCATCCGGCTTCATGCCCTTATTTAAGGACAGAAGACCACGGAGTATCAGATATAATGGCAAAAGAGTCATCCCAAACCGTCCCTCCCCCGAAAAAAAAGACACGCTCAAAAAGCGCTGCATCTGCATCCGGAAAAGCCGGGAGCAAAGTGACCTGTGCAGGGGAGTCTGACCAGGCACTGGAACAGTCAGGGCAGCTGTCAAAAGGACAGGAAGACGGCACGGCAGGGGGCAGGACAAAAAAAACAGGCAGCCGCACAAAGGCGCCCAGAAAGACAAAGGCGGAAAAGGCTGCTGCACAGGAAGACAAGGATATTGTTGATGCAGAAATAGTAGACGACGGATCAGAAGAATGCTCCGACGATCTCTCCGATCTGGACATGGAAGCCCTGGCCCATGATGACGACCAGGCCGGGCAGGACGACGATGCCATTGACGTAGTGGAGCTGCAGCCCGATGACAGCGAAGCAGGCGTCCGCTATCTTGCCGAACGGCAGCCGCAGGACGACGATCTGCCTGTGCTTGCTGACAGCCGCCTGCCTTCTGTCAAGGACGCCTTCCAGGCCTATGTGCAGCAGGTCAGCCGCTATCCCTTGCTGAAGCCTGAAGAAGAGACAGAGCTTGCCAGGCGCTTCAGGGACTATGGCGATACAACAGCAGGCAAAAAGATCGTGCAGGCCCATTTGCGGCTTGTCGTAAAAATAGCCATGGAATTCCAGCGCCGCTGGATGCAGAATGTGCTGGACCTGGTTCAGGAAGGCAATGTGGGGCTGATCCATGCCCTGAACAAGTTTGATCCGGACAAGGGCATCAAGTTTTCCTACTATTCTTCCTTCTGGATCAAGGCCTATATCCTCAAGTTCATCATGGACAATTTCCGCATGGTGAAGATTGGCACCACCCAGGTGCAGCGCAAGCTCTTCTTTAACCTCAACCGGGAACGCCAGAAGCTCATTGCCCAGGGATACAACCCTGATGCCGAAATGCTGTCCAGCCGCCTTGGCGTCAGCAAAAACGACGTTCTTGACATGGAACAGCGCCTCTCCAACAGCGATGTATCCCTCAACACGCCGGTAGGAGACGATTCGGACACGGCCTCGCGCATGGACTTTCTTCCGGCCCTGGATGCCGGTGTCGAGGACAGCATCGCCAACGAGGAAGTCTCCGGCATGATCAGGAAGATGCTCACCACCCTGCGTCCCACCCTGAACGAGAAAGAGCTCTATATCCTGGACCACAGGCTGTTTACCGACTCGCCCATGACCCTGCGCGAAATCGGGGAACGCTACCATATTACAAGGGAACGTATACGCCAGCTGGAAATACGTCTTCTGGAAAAAATCAAAAAACATATCTCCGGCGATGTTCAGGACTTCTCGGAGACATGGATAAATTCATGAGTATCATGATCCAGTCAGTTACCTGCCCTGCTTCCTGTATGCCAAGCAGCCGCACTGCCTGCCCGCGGAGTTAATCGTGAAAAAGATATCTACAGTACTGATAGCGGCTTTGCTCTGCGGAATACAGATAAGCCTCCTCTCTGCCTGCAGCAGCTGTTCTGCACGCAAGCCGGAAAAGGCTGCGCAGACAGAACAGGTCATGCAGGAAGAGCACATCTTCAAGATTCTCCCCAGGGAAAACAAGCTCACTGAGGATGCTGAAATCACTGCTTCCTATCTGACGCTGCTTGAGGCCATGGCCGAAGGCGATGAAAACACTGTCCTGTCCGAAGCCGTATTTCTGGCAAAGGCAAAGGGCGACAATCTCATGCCTGCCGATCACTGGCAGGAATGCGCCATGTGGTTCATTGAGCGCAAGTCCGTCAATGCCGTCGCCTTCCTCAAGATGGCCTGTTCTGCCTGGCCTGACAGCCATCAGCTTGTCATGCTCTATGCAGAGGCCCTGAGCAGCAACAACTTTAACAAGGAAGCCATCGACACCCTCAACACCTTCCTGGCCGCCCATCCTGACATTCCCGATGTCATCCAGCAGCTGGGCATTATGCTGCAAAGGGACAACCGCCCCGCAGAGGCTGCCACCATCTTTGCCACAATCAAGGAAAAAGACCGCTCAGCCTACCTGGACTACTGTCATGCCCAGGCCCTCATGGCCACAGACAATAACAAGGAAGCCATTGAGTATCTCAAAAGCGCGCTCAAAAAGCAGCCAGACATGGCCGAGGCCATGGCCGTGCAGGCTTTTCTCTGCGAAAAGCTGGGCGATCTGGCTGAAGCCCGCAAAATATACAAGAAGCTGCTCAAGCAGTATCCGGACAACAAGGACATCTATCTCAGGCTCATTGTCCTCTCCCTCAAGCTGAATGATCCGGCCTGGGCCGTAAAATGGTATGAGGAAGCTCCGGACAAGGACATAACCTGGCGCGTGACAGCTGCTTCCCTCTTTATTGAAGCCCGCCACTACCTGCAGGCAGAACGCATCCTGAAGGATGTCAGCAAGGAGAAAGATGCCCCTGCGGAAGTCTTCCTGACGCTTGCCTCCCTGAGCTATGAACAGAGAAACAACATCAAGGAGGCTTTTGAGTGGCTTAACAGAATACCTGAAGACAGCCCCCTTGCCGAAAGAAAGCATCTGTTCATGGCTGATGCCTTAAGCCAGACAGGGAAAACCGAGGAAGCACTCAAGGTTTTGCACAGCGTTGCCCCAAGCCCGGACACAGTGCTGCTTGAAACACGCATCCTGGCCACGGCCAAGCAGAGAGACAAGGCCATAGAATGCATCCTGAAAGGTGTTGCGCAATGGCCGGACAAGCCTGTCATGCACTATATCGCAGGCAACCTGCTGGCTGAGGCAGGACGCATGCAGGAAGCCGTGGCAGCCATGGAAAAGGTCATAGCCCTTGATGCCAGCAATTATCAGGCACTCAATTTCGTGGGCTTCAGCCTGGCCAATGAAAACAAGGACCTGCAGAGGGCCTTTGAGCTCATCACTCGTGCCAACACGCTGGCTCCGGGACAGTTTTTCATCATTGACTCCCTGGCATGGGTCAACTTCCGTATGGGCAACCTGGACGAGGCCCTGAAAGACATCAGGGAGGCCCGCCGCCTGGATCCCAAAAACGACAGTGAAATATGCGAGCACCATGGCGACATTGCCGCTGCCCTGGGGCTGAAAGAGGAGGCGCGCAAGGCCTACTCAAAAGCACTGGAAACTGGCAAAAACAAGGACAAGGCCATTCTGGACAAGATACGCAAAAAGATGGAGGCCCTGTAATATGCTAAGCAATGCCCGCTTCCTGCTCATGCGCTTTCTCTGCCTGGCCCTTCTCTGTTCCCTTGCTGCCTGCGCTGTAAAACAGGCGCCTGTTGATCCGGCCATGGCCGGCAATGTCTGGCAGGGCATGCTTGCCAAGAGCAATGTGGAAAAAGCGCCCTACCGCGACAATATGAGCCTGCGCTTTGGCACGGAAGGCAACACCCGCCGCGTCCTGGCCATTATCTGGGGCAACGGCGAAGACGATCTGCGCCTCGATGTCTCTGCAGGCGTCGGCACAACCGTGGCCATGCTGCACCAGAAGGGGCAGGAATTCCTGCTCTATGCCCCCATGGAGCAGAAAGCCTATTTCCATGAAGGCGAAAGCTCTCCCCTTCTCAAGCTGGGCCTGCCCCTGCCCTTTGATCTCTTCCGCCTGGAAGCGCTGCTGCACAACCGCTGGACCTCAGTCTTCGGGAAGGCGTGGGCAGATGCTTCAGGACACAAGAAGGGCATTGCCTATACCCTGCAGGAAGGCATAGGCGGCACCCTTGTCCTGGATGCGCAGGGAATGCCTGCCCTCTGGGAAAATGCCAACTGGTCCATTGCCTTCTCCTTCCAGGAGGACGGCACTCTCAAACGGCTTGATCTTGCCAATAAAAAAGGTGAGAAAGGTATACTGCTCCTGCGAAGCCAGGAGCATCCTGCAAGGTTCGATGCAGCCCAGATGCAGCTGGAACTGCCGCAGGATACTGTCCTGCTCCCGCTTGAATCACTGCGAAAGAGCAGATAGCGCCTCAAAGATTTCCGCCTGACACAGAGGATATATCCCATGCCTGATTTTTCTCTTAAGCCGCATACTATTCACATAGGCTGTGACCACGCCGCCGTTGAGCTCAAAAATGCCATTATCAGCATTCTTGAGGAACGGGGGCATGCAGTCATCGACCATGGCACCATGACAAACGACAGTGTTGACTATCCCGACATTGCCCACGATGTCTGCAACAGCATGGAAGGACAGGAGAGCACGGCCGGCATTCTTCTCTGCGGCTCAGGCATAGGGATGTCCATGGCTGCCAACCGCCATCCCCACATACGCGCTGCACTGTGCACTTCGGAACTGCATGCAAGGCTTGCCCGCCGCCACAACAATGCCAATGTGCTCTGCATGGGTGCCCGCATAACCGGTCCCGAAATGGCCAGGGCCATCCTGCGCGTCTTCCTGGAAACCGATTTTGAAGGCGGCCGCCATCAGCGCCGCATTGACAAAATCAGTCTCTAGGCCCTTTTCCCTTATCCTGTTTGCTGCTTCAAGGCTGATACATCCATGCAGATTTACAATACGGCCTCACGCTCCAAGGAACAGCTTGTTCCGGTCCGTCCTGGCAAAATCCACCTCTACGTATGCGGCGTCACTGTCTACGATCTCTGCCACATAGGCCATGCCCGCTCTGCCCTGGTCTTTGACGTGCTCGTGCGCCATCTGCGCAGGCAGGGGCTTGACGTAACCTTTGTCCGCAACTTCACCGATGTTGATGACAAGATCATCAACCGTGCCAACAAGGAAGGGCGTGACTGGAAAGAAGTCGCCTCAACGTATATTGACGCCTTCCATGAAGACATGGATGCCTTGGGCGTGCTCAGGGCGGATATCGAACCCAAGGCCACGGAAAGCATGCAGGCCATCCAGGACATGGTGACCAGCCTTGTGGAACAGGGTTCTGCCTATGTGTCAAAAAACGGGGATGTGTATTTCCGCGTGCGCTCCATGCCTGACTACGGCAAGCTTTCGCACCGCAGCCTGGACGACATGCAGGCCGGCGCCCGCGTGGCCGTTGGCGAGGAAAAGGAAGATCCCATGGACTTTGCCCTGTGGAAAAGCGCAAAGCCCGGCGAGCCCTACTGGGAGAGCCCCTGGGGCAGGGGACGCCCTGGCTGGCATATAGAATGCTCGGCCATGTCCAAGCCGTATCTTCCCCTGGACATACACGGCGGCGGCATGGACCTTGTCTTCCCGCACCATGAAAACGAAATAGCCCAGACTGAGTGCTCCTGCCACTGCGAGCTTGCAAAGCTCTGGATGCACAATGCCTTTGTGCAGATCAACCAGGAAAAGATGTCCAAGAGCCTTGGCAACTTCAAGACCATACGCGACATCCTCAAGACCTGGCAGCCGGAAACGCTGCGCTTCTTCCTCTTGAGCAAGCACTACCGTTCGCCTGTAGACTTCACCTCCGACGGCATGAACGATGCCGAACGCGCCCTTTCGCGTGTCTATGAGGCAAGAAGCCTGGCTGAGGAAGCGCTTGGCAGGGAAAAATGGAAGAAGGTTCCCCTGCCTGAGGACATTCTTGCCGAGTGGGAGAAAACAGGCACTGCCTTTGTAGACGCCCTTGAAGACGATCTTAACACGGCCCAGGCCCTTGGCCATGTCTTTACCATGGTGCGCCTGGTCAACCGCCTGCTTGAGGACAAGGCCCTGAAGGCATCAGAAGCCTGCCGCACCTTGCTTGGCGAGTTTGTGCTGCGCATGCAGGACGTTACGGCAAGGACAGGCCTTTTCGGAGACAATCCGTCAGCCTTCCTCAATGCCCTGCGCTCTTCACGATGCGCCAGGTACAATATCGACATCCCCAAGGTGGAAGAACTGCTGGCAGCCCGTGCCAAGGCCCGTCAGGAAAAGGACTTTGCCGGTTCCGATGCCCTGCGTGACCAGCTGAAGGCCATGCACGTTGAGGTGCGCGACACGCCCAAGGGACAGGTATGGGATCTGGATACGGCCCATCAATAGACAATAGGACTATCAGACAGTACCGATAATACACTCTTATGCTGAACAGTAAGAGAATACGGCTGAAAGCCGGTTGCCTGCTGCAGAAGATATCAAGGGCAGGGCTTGTGCTCGTACTGGGCCTGGCCCTTGCCTTCCCTCTTCCTGCGCAGGCTTTCTATTTTGGCGGCGTAACACTCAAGGATGAAAAGGAGATGGGGCGCAAGTTCGACGTAGCCATACGTTCGAGCCTCTCCATGATTGAGGATCCGGAAATTTCATCCTATGTGAAAAATCTGGTCAGCCGCATAGTGCAGGCCATACCGCCCCAGCCATATACGTTCAAGACAGGCATCATCCTGAACAATTCCATGAATGCCTTTGCCGTGCCTGCAGGCTACGTCTATGTGCTCACCGG
>JAUMVQ010000095.1 GCA_030530085.1 Desulfovibrionaceae bacterium
CATGAGCAGCTATTCCTTCTGCTACTCGGACAGGCCCGGAACAAGGGCATCCACCTACCTGGACAAGATAGCACCCGACGTACAGCTTGAGAGGCTGCAGAGGCTGCAGGCACTGCAGGATACGCTGACAGCTTCCTGGCTGACGGCACGCACCGGCCAGACAACTACAGTGCTCATCGAGCAGCAGAGCCCGAGACAGAATGAAGATGGCCTGGTGAGCTGGCAGGGACGCGATCCGTATGGCGCCCTGGTGCACCTCACGCTTCCTTCTGAGGCTGGTAATGCCGCAGGCAGGGAGATGGCAGTGCAAATCACCTCTGCCTTCAAGCACAGCCTGCACGCAGAACCGCTGCCAGATCAGATGTAAGACAGTATCCTTCCCTGGCTGCCTGACCGGCCGGCCTTTTCAAAAGAAGAAAGCCCCTGCCTTTTCAATAACGAAGGCAGGGGCTTATATTTCAGGATGTGCCAGGTGCTACTGCAGCAATGAGGCAAGCTTGTCAGCCGTCATTTCATAGTAGACCTTGCCGTCCACAACAAGGGCCGGCAGCTTTTCAACGTCGTAGTATTTGATGACCTCAGTTGCCTGAAAAAGATTTACGTTGCCGGCCTCATAGGCATACTTGGCAAGGGTGCTCTGATCTTTTTCGCTCACTGCGGGCCTGAAGCATTTTGTCATGGCCGTAAACACCATGGGGAAGTCTTTTTTATCGAGCACGGCATCGTATTCATGGCGGAAGATGCGCTTTTCCCCTCTCTTCTTCAGGCCGTCCTTGATTTCATGCCAGCGGTTCAGCGCCCAGGTAAGGTAGTCCATGCTCTGTCCGGAACGCTCCCTGGCTGCCCAGATGGCAAGGCCTGTCAGATCTATGGAATAGGCTTCATCGCTCTTGCCGAAAAGAACCACCTTGGCCTTGGCAGGAGACACCTTCTTTACTGCGCCACAGACGGCAGCCCAGAGAGACTTGCTTTCAGGCCTGGCAAAGTCAATGACGGCCAGCACCTCATGCGCAGACTGCGGCGTACCGAAGAGGCAGGGATAGAGTTCCTGCTTTGAATTGGCCCTGTAGGCGGTATCCGTAGCAATGCTGCGCGGCTTGCCGCCAAGATCTGACAAAATACGTGCCTCATCGCCCTTGGGAACCCTGGATACAGGCATGGGCTTGCCAGTATAGCTGTTGAAGGCATTGGGGGTATTGTCAGCAAAAGCATGGGAAGGCTGCAAAAGAAGCGATACCCCGAACAGGATGCCGCAGGCAGCACGAAGCACTATCGATTTCATACTATCTCCCTTGTCAGTGTATATGGAATATTTCAACGGACAGTCTGTCTGCCTCTATATGGAAGGGACAAGGCTGAACCTGGCTGCAGCCTCGTCAAGATGGCTGAGCCAGATATCCGCAAAGGCTGCATTTTCAAGGACGCCTGACTTGACCACAGTACAGCTGTGCCCTGCCTTTTCCAGCAGGGAACGGACTGAGGAGTCTCCGGTACCGGCGATGTCAGAGACAGTATGCTTGCCTATGCTTGCCAGCAAGGGCATCAGCCAGACTTTCTCCGAGCTGAGGCAGGGAAGAAGCTTTTCTGTCCTCATGTCCCCGGAAAGGGTAGCTATATGCACGCCGCTGTCCAGTTCATGCACGGCAGAGGCCAGCTGGGCATAACGCTCCTGGGAAGCGTGGGCCCTTGCGCCATGCCCCACCAGAATGACGTCTTCTGAGGCAAGGCGATCCTCGGGCAGATGCGTCATGACAGCCCTTGCTGTCCTTGATACGTCCTCGTCGCTTGAAAGAAGCGGCTGCCCCATGCTCAGCGGAATGCCCAGCTTGTCAGAGACCGTCCTGCTGACTGCTTCCACGCTCTCGTTCTCCGTAGCCGTAATAATCTGCAGCGGCTGGGCAATAATGGGCGAAAAGCGTTCCAGAGCCAGGCGCTGTATGGCCTTGACAACGGAATCTGACTTGCGGCGCACATGGGAGGCAAGCCTGGCACGGATGGGGCCTGATGTGTAGGCCCAGCGGACAGGAATGCCGGGGTAGCGCTGCCGTACCCTGTTTTCAAAGGTTCGCAGGGCAGCCAGCCCGCTGGCCAGGCAGGAACCGTAGGCTATAAGAACTATGGCAGTGTTATCCTTGGGCATGCACACACCTCCCTCATCTGCAAGAGCCTGCAAGGGGCGGCAGGCCTGCCCTGAAGAATGTTGATTTCCCGTACAAATACGGCAGGGAACAAAAGTGTGCAAGATCTGCTATGCTCTGTCCTGCCGCTTGTGAGTCCCAGACGGCTTTCCCTGACTAGAGATTTCAGGCAAGCCAATGTATAAGGACTAATACCCTGAACAATATGGATACATTTGTACCATGCCTGCATGGACAAAGATGCTCCCGCTTAAAGCCCGTCATCCCCATTCTGAGCGAGCCAGCCATGAACAAAATTCTCTTTTTCCTCACGACTCTCTGTTGCCTGCTCACACCCTGCCTCATGGCCCAGAATACCCATGCCATGGAAGAGGCTGCAAAAAAGGAGGCTGTGCAGCCGGAAGAAAAGCTTGCACTTGAGCACATCCGCACGCTGCGCGGCCCTCATATCAATTCCCCCAAGTCCGTCATCTTTTCCCCTGACGGAAGCCGCTTTTACATCAACAGCCTGGAAGGGCTGGAAACCGTTGTCTATAACGCAGATACCTTTGAGGAAGTCAGCGTCATACGCCATGAGTTTGGCCAGGACGATGCCGGTCTCTTTCTCAACGGGGAAAGCACTGCCTTTGACTATGAATATTTCACTTCAGTTGACGCAGACAAGCGCAACTGCTTTGGCGGCAAGCCTGTAGAAGCGGCCTTCAGCCATAACGGGCGCTATCTCTGGGTCACCTACTACCGCCGCACCTGGGACCACCGTGCAAGCTCCCCTTCTGCTGTGGCTGTCATTGACACGGCTCAAAACCGCATTGTGCGCGTCATACCCACCGGCCCCCTGCCCAAGATGATTACAGCCTCGCCTGACGGAAAGACCATGGCCGTCATCCACTGGGGCGACAACACCATAGGCCTTATCGACATCAGCTCCGATGATCCGCAGGGCTTCACCTACAAGACACTGCTGACTGACGGCAAGCGCCTCAATGTCAGCAACATAAAAGGCGACAGGGATGCTGTCTGCGGGCACTGCCTGCGCGGGGCGGCTTTCAGTGCCGACAGCCGCTATCTTTTTGTGGGACGCATGCACAATGGCGGCATCACCGTCTTTGACCTTGAGACAATGGAAAGAATCGGCACCTATAAGGGCGTTGCCCCCACGCCGCGCCATATTATCCTGAGCCAGGACGGGACAAAGCTTTATCTGACTTCCAACAGCGCAGGCGTTGTCACGGAGCTTCCTGTAGACGAGCTTTTGCAGGCCGTTAAAAACGGCGGCAGGGTGCAGCATGCAAGGGCCCTCTCCGTCGGCAGGCAGGCCAGGACGCTGACCCAGTCTCCTGATGGCAAGTATCTCTTTGTGGCCTGCAATGTCAGCACAGAGGTATCAGTCGTGGACATTGCGACATGGAAGAAAATTGCTTCTGCCAAGACAACGCCCTATACGGTAGGCCTTGCTGTCAGCCCCAGGGGCGATCTTGTCATAACTACTTCCCAGGGCCGCAAAGGCAGGGGAGGCCATGCCGTTGATTTGTACAGGATCTCTCCGCCCGCAGCTCCTGCCAGAGACGTGCAGCAGAATACAGGAACAGAGCCCGAGGCCGTGGCAGGGGAAGAGGCAAAAGCGCCGGTTACGGAGCAGGCTGGCCAGTCTGAGCAGCCTGGCACAGAAGCCGTACAGAAAGAAAGCCCGGTCAGCATCGACTAAGGCGGGCCGCAAAAACGCTCTCCTTGCGTTTTTTGGGACAGCCTCCCCCTTTACTTCCACTGGCAGCTGAGTAGAAACAGAGAACAGCTACCTTTATGGCCGCATTTTCTTTTGGAGCCTTCTTCATGCGCATACTCATCACAGGCGGACAGGGCATGCTGGCCCGCACGCTTGCAAGCAAGCTTGCTTCCCTGCAGCAGCACGTTCTGGCGACGCCTGCCAGGACAGAACTCGACATTACCAACGCCCATCAGGTGTCAGCCTATTTTGCACGCTTCCAGCCCGAAGTTGTCCTGCACTGCGCAGCCTTCACCAAGGTAGATCAGTGCGAAGACGATCCGGCCATAGCCGATGCAGTCAACAACCATGGCAGTGCCAACGTGGCCTCTGCCTGCCAGCAGACCGGGGCAAGGCTCATTGCCTTTTCCACCGACTATGTTTTTGACGGCAAAAAGGACGGGCCGTACAGCGAATTTGATAAGGCTGGCGGGGCCATCAATGTCTACGGCCGGAGCAAATGGGCAGGGGAATGCGCCATCCGCCTCAACTGTCCCAACCATGTCATTGCCAGGGTGTCCTGGCTGTATGGTCCCGGAGGCCCCAGCTTTGTGCATACCATGCTGAAGCTGCATGAAAAAGGCATGCCCAGGCTTAGGGTAGTAAACGATCAGAAGGGCAATCCCACCAGCACCCTGGCTGTTGCCGATGCCGTCTGCGAGCTGCTTGCCCGTCCTGACATCAAGGGAACCATCCACCTGACCTGCGAGGGAGAAACCACCTGGTATGACTTTGCAAAGGCGATATTTGCAGAAGCAGGGCTCAAGCAGGAAGTAGATCCTGTCAGCTCTGCTGAATATGTGACAAAAGCCAGGCGCCCTGCCAATTCCTGCCTGGCCAAGACACGCCTTGGCATGGCAGGACTTTCCCCCATGCCTAAATGGCAGGATGCCCTTGCTGCATTTTTAAAACAGGAACTGCCAGTACTTCAGCAGAAGTGAGCCTCAGCATGTCCCTCTCTGTCTGTTGTATTCTCTTTCTGGCCGGAGGCCTGGGCACAGTCTGCCGCTATCTTGTTACCATGGGCTGCACCCATTTTTTCGGGAAAGGCTGGCCTCTGGGCACCATGGCTGCCAATGTGCTGGGCTGCTTTTTCTTTGGCCTTGTCATCACCCTTGCCTGTGAAAGGCAGGTTGTCAGCGATGCGGCACGCACTGCCTTGTGCGTCGGCTTCCTGGGTGGCTTCACAACGTTTTCTTCCCTCATTTTTGACAGTTTCAGCCTGGGACAGGTACGGCCTCTTTATCTCTTCCTGAATCTTGTCCTGCAGATTGGCCTTGGCTTCGGCGCCCTTATGGCCGGCCTCTCTGCTGGCAAATCTCTGTAACAGGACGCCTTATCTTACGGCCCTGCTTTTGCAAAGGGCAGCAGAAAAGGCCGGCATCATGCGGGTACACCGGAGACACACTTTGAAAAAGATACTGCTTATAGGAACTGGCGGCACAATAGCATCCGTACCAGGGACAGACGGCCTGGCCCCGGGCCTTGGCGCAGAAGCCCTGCTTGCCTGCATTCCGGCTGTCCAGGACATCTGCACGGTAGAGACGCTTGAAGTATGCAGCATTGACTCTACCAACATGACTCCGGCCCACTGGCAGAAAATCACCAAGGCGATTGAGGAAAACTACGCTGCCTACGACGGCTTTGTCATATGCCATGGCACGGATACGCTGGCGTATACGGCAGCTGCCCTCTCCTACATGATACAGAACCTGGACAAGCCCATTGTCATCACAGGCTCCCAGAAGCCTATCAACATGCCTGAAACCGATGCCCGCAACAATCTTCTGGACAGCTTCCGCTATGCGGCTGACGACGGATCAAGAGGGGTAAGCATCGTCTTCGGTGGCAAGGTCATTGTCGGCACAAGGGCCAGGAAGGAACGCTCAAAGAGCTACAATGCCTTTTCTTCCATAAATTTCCCCTACCCTGCCGTCATTCAGGACGACATGGTCATACGCTACTTTGAGGAGCCGCCAGCTGCAGGACCGGTGCGCTTCTATCACAGCATGAGGGACAATATCTGTGTCCTCAAGCTCATCCCCGGCCTCAGGGCTGACATATTGCGCATGCTCTTTGAGCACTATGACTGCCTTGTCATAGAAAGCTTTGGGCTGGGCGGCATGCCTGCTGCCATGCTCTCTGTGCTTGCGGATGAAATGGCTCACTGGCAGGACAAAAACAAGCTCATCGTCATGGCCACGCAGGTACCCAAGGAAGGTAGCAACATGACTGTCTATGAAGTGGGCAGATCTGTCACAAAGACAACGCCGCTCATGGAAACCTATGACATGACGCTGGAAAGCGTCGTCACAAAGCTCATGTGGCTTATGGGACGCCCTGAGCTGACAAGAGAGGAGCTACGGAAGGAATTCTACCGTACCATCAATCACGATGTCCTTTTTGCCCGGACAAAGTGACAGAAAGCCGGCCAGCAGAGGGCATAGAATGCAAGACAAAAGGAAAACAGCCCCATTAAAGTGACATTGCTTCTGTCACTATAAATCATTCCTGACAGACTCTCTCAGGTGCCAGTTTTATTGCCTGCCGTTCTTTCTTGTGTTCTCTTTAGGAGCATGACTTTCCCCCAGAATATTAGCCTTACTGGCTGATGTCAGGCGGTTTGCAATACTTGCCAGGCAGTTGCTCATGCCTCTGACATGGCGTCAGCTCAGCAGGGAAAGAATGGCCTGTTTTCCAATAAAGTGACATTTAAAGTGACACAGCCGATGTCACTATAAACATTTTTGACAGCCTCGCTCAATTGCCAGTCTTGCTGCCTGCCGGTCTTTCTTGTGTTCTCTTTAAGAGCAGGACTTTTCCCCAGAATATTGGCCTTACTGGGCGTTTTCAGGCGGTTTACAAGAAAGACATGCCAGGCAGTTGCTCATGCCTCTGACAGGGCGTCAGCTCAGCAGGGAGGGAATGGCCTGTCTTCTGTTTAAGAGACATTTAAAGTGACACAGCCGATGTCACTATAAATCATTTCTGACAGACTCTCTCCGGTGCCAGTTTTATTGCCTGCCGTTCTTTCTTGTGTTCTCTTTAAGAGCAGGACTTTTCCCCAGAATATTGGCCTTACTGGGCGTTTTCAGGCGGTTTACAAGAAAGACATGCCAGGCAGTTGCTCATGCCTCTGACAGGGCGTCAGCTCAGCAGGGAGGGAATGGCCTGTCTTCTGTTTAAGAGACATTTAAAGTGACACAGCCGATGTCACTATAAATCATTTCTGACAGACTCTCTCCGGTGCCAGTTTTTAACCACCCAGCTACCGCGTTTCCTTGCACCTGTTCTTTCAAGTAATCCCTTTTCCCGAAGGGAATTGATTACCCTAAGATGAATGAAAAAGTAAGACTACACGAGGAGGAGGTCTTGGCGTACCT
>JAUMVQ010000096.1:0-5951 GCA_030530085.1 Desulfovibrionaceae bacterium
GCTCCGCACTGGCTGCATTCTACGTAGAGCATCTCAGGGTCAAAGCCTTTTTGCAACGGGTTGGGAATGCTGCTGGTGCTGACGGTGATATAGGTGTTTTCCTGATTGTGTGAAGAAAGGGAATGCATGTATATATTCCTTAAGATATATTTCTTAATTGCAGTATGACAGTGAGACAGGCCTGCCTCACTGCATTGTACAGTAAGAAGAGACAGCTGCTTCGTCAAGGGATGGCTTGTATGCTGCAATGGACTCCTGGTCAAAGTTGGGCAAACTGCGGCCGGGACAGCTGAAACAGCATGTCACACCTGGCTTTTCCTTGCTCTTGCGCTTCCTTTGACATAGCTTTGCACGACATAGCTTTTGCATCTGGCCGTATGCAGCGCATCAGGAAAAAAGCCTTGCTAAGGGCATACAGTGCGTCAGGGCTGCAGGCAGGATGTGCTTTAGTTTTTTTTGCGGGATGCCGCCTTCACGTAAAATGAGATTGTTGCGAGGTTGTTCATCATGAGTGCCGACAAGGTACGTATCAGGCTTCTTCCTCCTGAATTGTGTAACCAGATTGCTGCCGGAGAAGTGGTTGAGCGCCCTGCCAGCGTTGTCAAGGAACTGGTAGAAAACAGTCTGGACGCTTTGGCTACCGATATACATGTCGTGCTGGAAAACGGCGGGCAGGGTCTTATACGCGTGCAGGACAACGGCATGGGCATTGCCCGTGATGAACTGGAACTGGCTGTGACAAGGCATGCCACAAGCAAGATACAGGCAGTGGATGACCTTGAAAACATCAATTCATACGGCTTTCGCGGGGAGGCCCTGCCCAGCGTGGCCTCTGTTTCCCGCTGCCTGGTGACAAGCCTTCTGCAAGGCCAGGATGAGGCCTGGTCCATAGACGTGCAGTTCGGGATTATCAAAGGCATACAGCCTGCGTCGCTGCACAAGGGAACGGTCGTGGAGATACGGGATCTGTTTGCCAATGTGCCGGCCCGTCTCAAGTTCCTGCGCGGCATGCCCACTGAAGTCAGGCACTGCCAGGATTGGCTTTCCCGCCTTGCGCTGGCAAGGCCTGATGTAGCCTTTTCCCTTGTGAGCGACGGGAGGGAGATAGTGCGCTTTCTGCCCGGGCAGACCCTGCTTGAAAGATTGGAGATTATCTGGCCTAAGCTTATCACTGAGGCCCTGATTCCCTTTGATCAGGTCCGTCATTCCATACGGGTGCACGGCCTTGCGGCAAGGCCCGATGTCAGCCAGCCACGAGGGAGCAGGCAGCTTCTTTTTGTCAACGGGCGCAGCGTGTCTGACAAAAAACTGCTGGCCGCCATACGCGAGGCCTACAAGGGGAGGCTGACCAGCAGGGAACATCCTCAGGTCGTTCTCTTTGTGGAAATGGACCCGGCCGAGGTGGACGTCAATGTCCATCCCGCCAAGAGCGAGGTCCGTTTCAGGAATGAAAATGCCATCTTTTCTGCCGTGCTCTTCGGACTGCGTACTGCCCTTGAAGCAGACGAGGGATCTGCTGATCCGCTGGCAGTGCAGCCGGACAGCATATCCGTGGAACCAGTCAGGGAGATTGGCGGTCCTGTCCTGCATGCTGGTTCTCAGGAAGAAAAGACGCCCTCTTCTTTGCAAAGCACGGATGTTGTTCCGGGGCAGCCTGAGCGCTGGGGGTACTGGGGACGTTCTGACAGGCCTCTCAATGCCGGCATGACGATAAGGCGCAACGCTTCTCCGGAAAGCAGCGATGGCACAGAGTGGCATGTCCAGGAAGAAGCTGTGCTTCCTAATATGCATCAGCAGCCAGATGTACAGCCCGATGTACAGCATGGCGCACAGCCTGGCAAAAGGCTTCCTGGCAGCGGATCTGCCGCTGAAGCCGGCGGTACTGCCGTGACAGAAGAGACCTCCTTGAAGAGGGCAGACCTGTCATTGGGAGAGGCACAGCCTGCCATGCAGAGTGCGATGCAGACGGGCGTATGCCAGGCAGGCGAAGGCAGCATACAGGTCAGCGGCTTTACCTACTTGGGGCAGATAGCCAGGACATATCTTGTCTTCAGGGATTCACGGGATGCCCTGGTCATTCTGGACCAGCATGCTGCCCATGAACGGGTGATCTACGGGCGGATTACGGCGCACGGCTATCAGGGAGAGGGGCAGGTACTGGCAGTTCCCTTGGAAATGTCCCTGCACAGCTCGGAGACCTGGAGATGGCAGGAACTGCAGCCTGTCTTTGCCGCACTGGGCTTTTCTGCCGGACTGCATGAGGGGAAGCTTATAGTAAAGGCCATACCGGCTTTGCTAGGCCGCATGGAGGCAGTATCCTTTCTGAAGGAAGCCCTGGCCGGCAGAAAGGACGATTTTAATGCCAGGTTTGCTTCCATGGCCTGCAAGGCTGCCATCAAGGCAGGACAGAAGCTGACCGCAGATGAAGCCGGCACCCTGATGCGCCAGTGGCTTGTCACCAAGGACAAGGAAAACTGTCCCCATGGCAGGCCGGTCGTGCTGCGCTGGGATGCCTTCCAGCTGGAAAAGCTGTTCAAGCGCCGCGTGCCGTAGAAATCAGGCCTAGTGCCCCGAGTAGTCCAGGACTGAGTTGAGAGGGGCAGATCGTTTTTCCAGCCTGCCGTCTCCTTTTGCCTGGTAGCGCGTCATGCGCCAGTTTTCCAGGTCCAGGACATCCATTTTCCCGGTAGCCTTTTTTTCTGCCAGTTCCTCGATGACCGGCACGACATCGTCCAGAGGGAAATAGATTCCTTCAAAGGAAATACGCAGCAGATCGCCTGAAAAGAGTACAAGGGGCCCGTGATCGTCTTCAGCTGCTATGGCAGAAGAGCAGGCGTCTGAAAGCTTTTGAAAATCCTCCCCGGTGGCGGGGGTAAAAGCGGCATATACCTTGAGCAGGACAGGCTGGCTCATGTACTTCCTCCAAAGAACTGTCTTCCAGGATCTTTTTCTTGTCTGATATACAAAAAGAGCGGCGTCCCGGAGGGGGCGCCGCCTGAAAAGTCTGTGTTACTTTTGCTTAATGCTTAACGGCAGAATGGACCTTGTCGTACATGGGGTTGACGATATCGGCAAGGGTGTTCTGCAAGAGGCTCTCAATGGCGCTGTTGGAGGGCAGCGTCGTGCGTGACTGGTTTGCTGTCAAAGTCTCAAGGACAACCTTTTTCTCCTTGTTGCTCAGGACGTACTTGACGCGCATGCTGACTTCAAAGGAGGTGGCAGACTGTTCCTTGATGTTTAAGGATTCCAGGGAGCCGGTGAGGATATAGTCGGGTGCGCCCTTGGCGCCTTCGCTTATGCTTTTGGCGTAGGTAACCTTGTAGCCGTTTGCAGACAGCTTGTCGGCAATGGCCTCGCTCAGCCATTTGGGAGCAGAGTCTATGGTCGTGAAGTAGCTCTGGTCGCGGCGCAGTCCCAGAGAGCTCCTGTCTGCGCGCTTGTCAGCAAACTGGACGATGCTGATGGTAGAGGAAGTGGGGGCAGGCAGGACAGAGGCATCCTGTTTGAGAGGCAGCAGGCGGACCGTATTGCTGGGGCCGCAGGAGGCAAGCAAAAGCAGGCAGAGGACTGTGCCAAGAATGGAAAGTGTTCTGATGTTTTTCATGGAATCTTCGCGTACCCCCTGTTCTGATATGGAAAGGAAGTACTTCCTCCTTAATTTTTATGTTACCGGATGCTGGAATACTTATGCCGGAACAGTATACGGAGTGAAAAAAAACTAGGCAAGCCCTGCAAACAGTTCGCCTTGCAAGCAGTTAAAGCCGGTGGTAGATAAAAATTTCCCCGGAGAGCGGCGTTTTTTTACCGTTCTCCCATAGCTACACTAATAGTTCTCCGCATCTTTTGCAGGCAATGCAGATGGCCGGAGTGCCAAAAGGATAGGACATGCTGGATCTCAAGTTAATTCAGAAGCAGCCCGAAGTGCTCGCCAAGGCTCTTGAGGCTCGTCACTCTGCCCTGAGCATAGACGATTTCAAGACGATGGATGCCGAGCGCCGCAAATATATAGCAGAAATAGAGGAGCTCAAGAGAAAGCGTAATGCCGGTTCCCAGGAATATGGCAGGCTGAAGCGCGAAGGAAAGGATTCCGAGGATCTTCGTTCCGAGCTTGAGCAGCTTGGTGCCAGGATCAAGGAACTGGAAGGCAAGACCGAAGAGGCCAAGGCCAGGGTTGAGGAATGGCTGATGGGCGTTCCCAACATACCTGATGCCTCAGTTCCCCTTGGAAAGGATGAAACCGAGAACGTGGAGATCCGCAGGGTAGGTACTGTGCCCTCCTTTGATTTTGAGCCCCTGCCTCACTGGGAGCTTGGCACAAGGCTCAAGGGTCTTGACTTTGAGAGGGCAGCCCGCCTTTCCGGCAGCCGCTTTGTGGTTTCCCTGGGCTGGGCCGCCAGACTGGACAGGGCCCTTACCAACTTCTTCCTTGACGTGCACACCCTTGAGGACGGCTACATTGAGGTGATTCCTCCTGCCATCGTCAACAAGGAGACCATGACAGGGACGGGCCAGCTTCCGAAATTTGAGGAAGACCTCTTCAAGCTGCGCGAGGGGCTCTATCTTATCCCTACGGCCGAAGTGCCCCTGACCAACCTCCATGCCAACGAGGTGCTGGCAGAAGAAGATTTGCCCCGCTGCTATACGGCAGCCACCCCCTGCTTCCGCTCAGAGGCAGGATCCGCCGGCAAGGATACCCGCGGGCTTATCCGCATGCATCAGTTCACCAAGGTGGAAATGGTGCGTTTTGCCCATCCCGACGACAGCTTCAACCAGCTGGAAATCATGACGAAGAATGCCTGCAACCTGCTGGAAAGGCTGGAACTGCCCTACCGCCAGATTGTGCTCTGCACCGGTGACATGGGCTTTGGCTCTGCCAAGACATACGATCTTGAAGTCTGGCTGCCTGCCCAGAAGACGTACAGGGAAATTTCCTCCTGTTCCAACTGCATAGACTTCCAGGCACGCCGTGCCAATATCCGCTTCAAGCCCAAGGGCGGCAAGACCTGCTTTGTGCATACCCTGAACGGATCCGGCCTGCCCACAGGCCGCACCATTGCCGCCATTATGGAAAACGGCCAGCAGAAGGACGGCACCATTGTCCTGCCCAAGGCCCTGGTGCCCTATATGGGTGGCATGGAGGCCATTGAGCCCGATTCCCGCCTTATCTAAGTACTCTGTACTGCAAATTTTTCAGCCCTCTTCCCGTCATGCCGGGAAGAGGGATTTTTGTTTTCAAAAGCGGATGTGAAGTGTTCAAAATTGAAGTAAGAATGCCTTACCCGAGTTTTGGAGTTTTAGCGAGAAGAAAAGCTATATAGATAGATAATATCAAATACTTAGACAGTATCTAAAAATTTTTCTAGCGTGACTATTAGAGAGTTGCCAAAAGTAACACCGGAAATAGACGGCGACGGCAGTTCCGGAGGTACGTTTGGCCTTATGATGAAGCCTTGAAGACCTGCCTCTTTCCATCAAGCATGGCGTGCAGGGCTATTTCGGCCAGAAGCATGGCATATCAGGCAACTGCAACATCATGTATGAATTTTAATCCTGCCAGCTGAAGCCTGGCGTACATAAAAAAAAGACCTCCTTCCCTGCCAGATGCGGGGAAGGAGGTCTTTTTTAATGGTGTCACTGAAAGACAGCCATGATTTGTGGAAAAGAGTGTCTCTCTCTCTCCTAATTCTGGCTGTAGAAGTTGATAAGGCAGCCTGCCAGGATGATGGCACGCTCATCGTCAGTCAGATCGCCTGTGGCAAGGGTAAGAGCGCTTGCCTTGCCGTCATGGATGAGCCAGGCCTCTACGGACGGCTTCTTTTCCGCAATGGCGGAGCGGAGGCCGGGAACAAGGATGGTGTCTCCGTTTGCCAGCTTTTCTCCCAGGCCACGTTCCATGAGGAAGGGAACCATGCCCCAGTTGATAAGGTTGGAGCGGTAGCGCTTGGTGGCAT
>JAUMVQ010000096.1:6051-7234 GCA_030530085.1 Desulfovibrionaceae bacterium
AGGAAGGGAACCATGCCCCAGTTGATAAGGTTGGAGCGGTAGCGCTTGGTGGCATATTCTTCGGCCAGGTTGGCCCAGCCGCCCAGAACCTTCTGGCAGGAGGCTGCCTGTTCGCGGGCAGATCCGTCGCCGGGCTTGACGGCAAAAATGGTTGAGCCGATGCCGATATTGCTTAAGCAGCCTGCACTGAAGACGCTCTCCCATGTACTGGCCGAGGCATCCTTCAGAGGGGCACAGCGCTTTGCAATTTCTTCAAAAAGTGCCTTGTCCTGCGGATTGGCTGTGCGGCGTGATTCAAGCGCCTGCACGACCTTGGCACGTCCTACGTAGGCAGGATCCCGGCGCGAGAGGGTAAATTCGGACAGCTTGTGCGGATTGGAGCGCAGTGAGGAAGTTTCCCCTGAGGGAATGAGCTCGTCCGTAGTCGTGACCGGATCGTTGATGACGCAGCAGACGGAAAGCATGAGATGCTCAGGCAGGGGGCTCATGGCCGGCCAGTCTGTGATGTTGGGGCCAAGTATCAGCTTTGCATCGCTGTCTGCCTTGCCAAAGCCCTGGTAGCAGCGCGTGGCGTAGACAATGGGGTCGAAACTGTAGTCAAGCTCGGGATGAATCTTGTCCCAGTCGAGCTCTGTGGCAGCTGTCAGGCGGCCGCCGTTGGCGGCTGTGGCAGCAATGGATCTGGCATCCATGAGGGCAACCCCTGAAAGCTGGCCGTTGCCTGGCTTGGAGCCTTCGCGGTTGGGGAAGTTGCGGGTGGAATGGCGGATGGAAAGGGCACCATGGGCAGGGGTATCGCCTGCACCAAAACAGGGGCCGCAGAAGGCGCTCTTGATAAGGGCGCCTGCGCTCATGAGCCTTGTGTATGTGCCATTCTTGACCAGGGCCAGGGCCTGCGGCTCGGAGGCAGGGTACACTGACATGGAGAAGTTTGAGTTCCCTGTATGGCGGCCTTCCAGTATGGCGCCGGCCAGGGTGAGGTTCTCATACGATCCGCCGGCACAGCCTGCGATAATGGCCTGGTCAACGTGCAGCCCGTCTGCATGTACCTTGTCACGCAGCCTGAAGGCCTTTGCAGCGCTGCCGAACTTCTTTTCTGCCTCTTCTTCCACTGTTGCCAGGATGTCTGCAGCATGCTGCTGCACTTCCCTGACCGGGAAGACGTTGCTGGGATGGAAGGGCA
>JAUMVQ010000097.1 GCA_030530085.1 Desulfovibrionaceae bacterium
GCCTTTGCCTGCCTTCTTTTTCCATAGCAGAGGAACTTGCCCCTGGATTTGATGCCTGCATGAAGCAGGCAAAAGCAGAGGCCGGAGGCTCGGGTGATGGCTATGAAAGATCCATGCCGGCCTTAAAATGTTATGAAGCCGCCGGGAAGTACTGGTCCACTATTTTTGAGACAGAATACAGAAAGATAATCCCGGACGATAATGCGTATGACGCAGACAAGGCAACGGCTCTCGAATATGGTATGGCAGAGTTCCGGTATGAATGGAAATCCTACCTGGATGCTGGATGTGCGCTTGTCAGCAAAAGTGACGAATACAGGCAGAATCCGGTAAGTGCGCGCTTTTGTGCAGAAGAGACGAAAGTAATGGTAACAAGGTTCCAGGAGTACGGGGTTTTTAAAAAGAAAGGAGCCGCAAGCCAGAATTTTTCATCAGCATCCGGGACACAGAAAGAAGAGCTTGCCCCGGGATTTGCTGCCTGCATGAAGGAGGCAAGAGCAAAAGCCGGCAAAGGCAGCGACGATGCAGGCTATGAAAGATCCCTGCCTGCGCTGAAGTGCTATGAGGCCGCTTATACCTACTGGCGTGATATCCTGAGCACTGAATACAAAAGGATAGTACCAGATGACCGTGTGTACATTAGTTTGATTGGCACGGACAAGCTTGTGAAGGATGAGGCCTATTATTTGTATATGTTCTATGCGAACTGGCAAAGGTACCAGGAAGCCGTGTGCACTCTTGTAGCTGCTGATGGCGGCGGATACGGGAAGGATCCGGAATACATGCGCTATACCACGGAAGAGACGAAAAGAGTGGTACAGGTGCTGCAGGAATACGGAATCTTCAAAAAGACAGCGGCAAGCACGCAGCAGGGGGCCATACAGTAACTGGTATCAGACTCTGACATCCGATGCTGTGCTACCCTGAAAAAAGCTAGCACATACAAAAAAAGGCAGCTGCACGGTCGTGCGGCTGCCTTTTAAAATATGGTCCTGAGCCTTTAGTAGTCTTCGGGAACCGGCGTCAGTTCGGCATCTACCTTGGTGCGGATCCTGCGGCGCTCCCTGACAGGTGCGGCATCAGCAGCAACGGTATTTTCCTTTTCCTTCTGGCCCACAATGGGAGCAGGGAGCTGGTTGTACCAGGTCCAGAATTCAGGATAGAGGGCAGTCAGGATGCCGGGGTTGTTCAGCTTGAATCCGCGTCTTACATGGGGACGTGCAAGAGCCGCCAGTGCCAGGGCGCAGGCCCATTGCGGCGTCGGGGCGCACCATTCAGGCGTGCCATGCTCTTCTTCATCGTCATGACGCTGTTCCAGTACGTCGTCATTAAGGAGAAGGCCGCAGGCAGCAGCAAAACTGCTGAGGGTTTCCCTGAATGTATTATCAGACGGGCAGTTGGCCGGTATGGAGGCACTGCCATATTTCAGGGCCTGTACGCAGGCTAATGCACATGGCAGGGCAATGAGTTCCGGAGCAAGGCCGGCGGGAACAGCCAGAGTGTCTTTTGTTAAGGTATAACCCTCTCCTGCTGACACTGTGACTTTGTCATCGCCTTTGGCAAAACTAAGGCCAAGCTGGGAGAACAGGTTTTCGACTGCAGCCGATGCGGCTGTTTCAGGCCAGTGTCCCTTAAGCTCTGCGGAACCGCCGTTTACGGTACAATGCATGGCCAGAATGGCGGCAATGCCCGTATCTATATCGAGAAGGGGTGTCTTGGGCAGTTTTTCCGGCTTTCCCTTGAAATGAAGAACACTGTCGCTCTTCTCGTACTCACAGCCTGCCTTCTTAAGGACAGGCAGGGCCCTGCTGAGCACGCTGTCAGCCAGTGCGGCCGGATACTGCGCAAAGTCTATGGCAACAGGATTCTGGTAGAAGGGGGCGGCTATGCAGAGGGCCAGCACAAAATCACAAGGCAGATCTTCTGTCAGTGCTATGGTCTCCGGCATAAGGCCGGCACTCTCCATGCGCATGGGCACGCCTGTGCTCTGGGGGATAAGTGATGTTGCCCGTGCGTTTACCTGGGGCAGGAAGTGGCGCAAAAATGAAAAGTCTGCCAGCTTCAGTTCCGAGCCGCCGGTAAATTTGGCATGGCTGGGCCTGCCGATGTAGTGGGCGACAGCCAGATAGAAATTCAGGAAGCTGTCGCCTACGTGGATTACCTTGTCAGGCGCAGTTGCCGGCGCACTCTGTGCAGAGCTGATAGTGTCCTTGCCGTCTTCCCTGTAGAGCGAGCTCTCGAACTGGTTTAGCATGCGCACGCAGTCAAACACCGGATCGTTCATGACGATATGGGTGAGATGTGTTTCGTGTCCGCTGCAGGCAGCTGTGTAGCACCACAAGGCCGTCTGTTCCTGGTCGCAGGGAGCAAACATTTCGATTGAGACTGGCGACTGGCTTGGCGCAAGCCCGAAAGAGGTATGCTTGCTGCTCTCCCTGCCAGTAGGAGCCTCAAAGAAGGTAACATCCTGCAGGAGAGTAAAGAAACGGCTGGAAAGATTGGGGTCCGAGCTGACTTTGCCAACCTGGTTTTCCCACGATTCACGGATAAAACGTTCATCCTGGGGGGACAGCCTGCCCTTTGAATTTTTCATTTTCTCAAGCAGGTTGTGCCGGCGGACCAGCAGTTTAAGGATATCTTTGTCAAAGTCGCAAACCGTTTCACGCATCGGACGGCGCGGTCTGTCCTGGTAGTCGTCGCTCATCATTACTATTCCATTGCTATGGGCATAAGGGCCATGCTGCAGTGCGCAAGCAAAAGTGTACGGATTCCTGGGAAAATTCTCCTGAGTGCGGAGTTTGGTATCACTTTTGGCTGAATGTATCTTGCCATGACCAAACATGGCTTGTTCCCTGAACTTTCAGGGAACAAAACGGGGAAAAGGAAATACCCTACGATGAATTTTGGTGCAAGTGAAAATAAGCCTGCTGACAGTATTTTAAGAAGCCCGGCACTGCCTGCACCAGGGGAAGGTGTGTCTGATGCCCATATTATATAATGTTACAGAATGCAGCGCTGCCTTTCCCTTGCGAGTCAGATTCAGATTTTTTTTATTTTTCTATGTGCTGCGGAGATAGTGCGGGATCAGCCGGGGGCTTTTCTTCTCCTGCTGCCGTAGTACGCCTGCGAGAAACTGCGTCTGAAAATGTATAAGATTGTCGCAAATTTTATAGATTACAATTTTGTTACGTTTTTTGCAAATACCCGTTCCAAGGCTGTTTTTGAGGGGTAAAGAGGCCGTTTGGGCACCTGGGGAAAGCAAGTTCAGACAGGAACAAAACCGGATAAAAAAAGATTTGTAAAGAAAAAGAAACGTATAATCAAATACATACTATGTTGATCCGTGCAGTTTACAACACAAAATTTACATAGGGGCTTGACGCAAAGGCATGAGCTTGTTAAATCTTTCTCAAGACTAAGGCGAAATACCATTTCCGGCTTTCTGCCTGACAAGGTTTTTCGCTTAATCTGTTGCGAGATCCAATATCAACACTTCAATTCCTCTGGAGGAACGGTATGCCTACGTATGTTGACCCGTCAAAATGCGACGGTTGCAAAGGCGGCGAAAAGACGGCCTGCATGTACATCTGCCCCAACGATCTTATGATCCTGGATCCCGATGCCATGAGGGCCTACAACCAGGAGCCCGATGCGTGTTGGGAATGCTACTCCTGTGTCAAAATCTGCCCTCAGGGCGCCATCACGGCTCGTCCCTACGCAGACTTTGCTCCCATGGGCGGCACATGTATCCCCATGCGTTCTGCTGACTCCATCATGTGGACCGTTAACTTCCGTGATGGCAGCACCAAACGCTTCAAATTCCCCATCCGTACAACTCCTGAAGGCTCCATCAAGCCTCTGGAAGGCTGGAAGGCCACGGGTACCCTGGAAGACGAGCTGTTCTACACCGAGAAAGAGCTTGTTAAGCCCCAGGCTCCCATCATGAAGAAGGCTGAAGTTTCTGATCCCGAAAAGGCCCAGATCTTCTAATCATTTTCTGATAAACAACAGTTTATATCTTCTTCATATTTAGGAGTTACTACTATGCCTATGATCCCTGTTAAGGAAGCGCCCCGCGGCGTTGCCATTTCCGAACCCACCGTTAAAGAACATGACGTTGACCTCCTGATCGTCGGCGGCGGCATGGGCGCCACCGGTGCTGCTGTTGAAGCCTGCTACTGGGGCGATCCTCTGGGAACCAAAATCCTCGTTGTTGACAAGGCCTCCCTTGAGCGTTCCGGCGCTGTGGCCCAGGGCCTTTCCGCCATCAACACCTTCCTGGAAAACAACACTGCTGACGACTACGTCCGCATGGTCCGTACCGACCTTATGGGCCTCGTCCGCGAAGACCTCATCTTTGACGTAGGCCGTCACGTTGACGACTCCGTCAAACTGTTTGAAGACTGGGGCCTTCCCATTTGGGTCAAAGCCGACGACGGTGTCCACAACCTGAACGGCGCCCAGGCCAAAGCCGCTGGCAAGTCCATCCGCAAGGGTGACAAGCCTGTCCGTTCCGGCCGCTGGCAGATCATGATCAACGGTGAGTCCTACAAGTGCATCGTTGCTGAAGCCGCCAAGAACGTGCTCGGCGAAGACCGCCTGATGGAGCGCGTGTTTGTCGTGAAACTGCTTCTCGACAAAAACACCCCCAACCGTATCGCTGGTGCCGTGGGCTTCTCCACCCGTGAGAACGTTGTCCACATCTTCCGCTCCAACGCCATGATCGTCTGCTGCGGCGGCGCCGTGAACATCTACCGTCCCCGTTCCACCGGTGAAGGTATGGGCCGCGCCTGGTATCCCGTTTGGAATGCCGGTTCCACCTACACACTCTGCGCTCAGGTTGGCGCCGAGATGACCATGATGGAAAACCGCTTCGTGCCCGCCCGCTTCAAGGACGGCTACGGCCCCGTGGGTGCCTGGTTCCTGCTGTTCAAGGCTAAAGCCACCAACGCCAAGGGTGAAGACTACTGCGTGACCAAGAAGGACATGCTCGCTCCTTACCAGAAGCGCGGCTATGCCACCGGCAAGGTTGTCCCCACCTGCCTGCGTAACCACATGATGCTCAGCGAAATGCGTAACGGCCAGGGCCCCATCTACATGGACACCAAGACCGCCCTGCTGAACACCTTCGCCAGCCTCAATGAAGAAGAGCAGAAGGACCTCGAGTCCGAAGCTTGGGAAGACTTCCTCGACATGTGCGTTGGCCAGGCCAACCTGTGGGCTGCCACCAACACCGCTCCTGAAAACCGCGGTTCCGAAATCATGCCCACCGAGCCTTACCTGCTCGGCTCCCACTCCGGCTGCTGCGGCATCTGGACCTCCGGACCCGACGAAGAGTGGGTTCCCGAGGAATACAAAGTGCGCAGCACCAACGGTAAGGTCTACAACCGTATGACCACCGTTGAAGGCCTGTTCACCTGCGCTGACGGCGTGGGCGCTTCCGGTCACAAATTCTCCTCCGGCTCTCATGCTGAAGGTCGTATCGCCGCTAAGGCCGCCATCCGCTACATCCAGGACCACAAGGACTTCAAGCCCGAACTGGCTGTCAGCGCTGACGAGCTCAAGAAGGAAGTGTACGGTCCTTACTACACCTTCGTGGAGAACAAGGACGTGTCTACGGATCCCGTGGTCAACCCCAAGTACATCTCTCCCCGCAATTTCATGATGCGCCTCATCAAGTGCACCGACGAATACGGCGGCGGCGTGTCCACCTACTACATGACCTCCAAAGCTCTGCTTGACACCGGTTTCTTCCTGCTCGGTATGCTGGAAGAAGACTCCGCCAAGCTGGCTGCCCGCGACCTGCACGAACTGCTCCGTTGCTGGGAAAACTACCATCGTCTGTGGACCGTTCGTCTGCACATGCAGCACATCGCCTTCCGCGAAGAAACCCGTTACCCCGGTTTCTACTACCGTGCTGACCACATGGGCATCGACGACAGCGCCTGGAAGTGCTTCGTGAACTCCAAGTTTGATCCCGCCACCGGCGAGACCAAGGTGTTCAAGAGGGCCTACTACCAGATCATCCCTGACTAATCTTAACTGACGAATGATTTTTGGGGGGAGAATCTCCTTTAGGGGTTCTCCCCCCTTTTTAACCTAATCCGCCGGAAGCCCTCCTGTTTACAGGCCGGGATGAAGGCGGATATGGCGAATTTGAAGAAGAGTCGTATACGAACAGTTTTAGCGGCTGCTCGTATCCGATGAGGGCGTTATGGACACGCCCGCAGTAATCCGTTCTGGACTATTGCATAAAACGGGGGTATGCCCCCCGTGAAACCTCGTGCGCAAGTGCGGGGTTGTTCATCGTCATAAACGTAGGAGGCTATCTAGGATGTCCAGCGCCATTCTCGTCGTCGGTGGTGGCTTCGCCGGTTTGACTGCCGCCATTGAAGCTGCGGAGCTGGGACACGACGTTTACATCGTCGAAAAAGCGCCGTTCCTGGGCGGACGCGTTGCCCAGCTCAATAAATATTTCCCAAAACTCTGTCCCCCCTCCTGTGGCCTGGAAATTCAGTTCCAGCGCATCAGGAACAATCCCCGCATCAAATTCTTTACTCTTGCTGAGGTAACCAAGTTAACCGGCAGCAAGGGCGATTACACAGCCGAGGTCACACTGAAGCCCCGCCACACGGCGCCGCATTCGGTTGATCTGGGCTTTTTTGCCTCAGGGCTAAAAGGTAAGGCGACGAATGACTTTGAATTTGGCCTTGCAGACCGCAAGCCATTGTACAAGTCTACTCCCTTTGCCTTCCCTGCCCGTTACGTCCTGGATGTCAAAGCACTGACTGCCGAAGACAGGGCCAAGATTGCCACCAACAAGTTCCTCAATCTTGATGAACAGGAAAAGAAGATTGAGCTGAAGGTCGGCGCCATTGTCGTTGCCACAGGCTGGCAGCCCTACGCAGTGGAAAACCTGTCCAACCTTGGTGCGGGAAGCGTGAAGAACTGCGTCACCAACATGCAGTTTGAACGCATTGCATCCCCCTACGGCCCGTTCAAGGGACACGTTGTGCGTCCTTCCGATGGCAAGGCTCCCAAGCGTGTTGCTTTTGTCCAGTGCGCCGGTTCCCGTGACCAGAATCACCTTAACTACTGCTCATACGTCTGCTGTATGGCATCCATTAAGCAGTGCCAGTACGTTGTCGAGGCTATGCCTGACGCCCACTGCGATGTGTACTACATCGACCTGCGTACTCCCGGCCGCTATGTGAAGGTTC
>JAUMVQ010000098.1 GCA_030530085.1 Desulfovibrionaceae bacterium
ATCTGCTACGGCGTGCGCGAATTCGGCATGGGCTGCATCATGAACGGCATGGCCGTCCATGGCGGCCTCATTCCCTACGCCGGAACCTTCATGGTCTTTTCCGACTATGCCAAGCACGCCATACGCCTGGCCAGCCTCATGCACCTTAAGGTGTGCTGGGTGCTGACCCATGACTCCTATGCCGTAGGCGAGGACGGTCCTACCCATCAGCCCGTAGAGCAGCTTGTCATGCTGCGCTCCATCCCCGGCTGCAAGGTGTGGCGTCCTTCTGACAGCGAAGAATGTGCTTATGCCTGGCAGTTTGCCCTCAAAAACAACGGCCCGACCTGCCTCTCCCTCTCTCGCCAGGGCCTGCCCTATATTGAAAAGGCAGAAAATGCCGGCGTAGAAAAGGGCGGCTATATAGTGCAGGACTGTGCAGGTGAGCCTGAGATCCTGCTGATGGCAACAGGCTCAGAAGTCAGCCTCTGCCTTGAGGCAGCCGCCAAACTGGCCGAAGAGGGCACACGTGTCCGTGTCATCTCCATGCCCTGCTGCGAAGTCTTTGATGAACAGGATGCAGCATACAGGGAAAAAGTGATGCCCAAGGCTGTCCGCAAACGTCTGGCAGTAGAAGCTGCCTGGCCCGAATACTGGCGCCGCTACGTAGGCCTTGACGGCGATGTCATCGGCCTTGACCATTTCGGGGCTTCTGCTCCCGGCAGCGTGCTGGCAAAGGAATTCGGCTTTACTGCCGAAAACGTTGTTGCCAGGGCAAAGGCGCTGCTGGCCTGATTCTGATTTTTGTCTGTAAGGTGTCCTGCCTTCTTTGCCGTACATAAGGGCGGCAGGACACCTCTGTTTTTTTAGTACTGTATTTTTAGGAGGCTATGATATGCCCATCCGCAGAATGACGGACATGGATCTGAACGGCAAGAGAATAGTTATCCGTGAAGACCTCAACGTCCCCCTTAAAAATGGCAAAATCTCCAACGACAAACGCATCAGGGCTGCCCTGCCGACGATTCAGCTGGCTCTGAAAAAGGGTGCAGGCGTCATTATCCTGTCCCACCTGGGCCGCCCCAAGGAAGGCGTCTTTGAAGAAGAATTCTCCCTGGCTCCCGTAGCCAGCAGGCTGAGCGAATGCCTGGGCGTGCATGTCATGCTGACAAAGGATTTTGAGACTGCTGAAAAAGTGCGTCCCGGCGGCGTGGTGCTTTTTGAGAACGTGCGCTCATTGAAGGGCGAGAAAGCAAATGACCCCAAGCTGGCTGCCAAACTGGCCGGCATGGGCGATGTCTACTGCATGGATGCCTTTGCTACGGCACACAGGGCCCAGGCTTCAACAGAAGGCGCTGTACGTGCGGCAAAAATTGCCTGCGCAGGCCCCCTGCTGATGGCCGAGCTGGATGCCTTTGCCAAGGTGCTGGACAATCCCAAGCGTCCCCTTGTTGCTGTCATTGGCGGCTCCAAGGTGTCTACCAAGCTGGAACTGCTCAACAACCTTCTGGACAGGGTTGACAGGCTCATCGTAGGCGGCGGCATTGCCAACACACTGCTGGCAGCCACTGGCCACAATGTGGCCAAATCCCTGTATGAGCCTGACCTGATTGAAGAATCCAAAAAGATTCTCGACAAGGCAGAAAAGCTGAACAAGCCCATACCGCTCATGACAGACGTTGTTACGGCTCCCCAGCTTGCCGAAGGACAGCCCACGGTCACCTGCTCCATTGACGATGTGCCTGCCGATAACATGATACTTGATATCGGCCCCAAGACGGCTGAAGCCTATGGCAAGCTTTTGCAGGAAGCCGGCACCATTGTCTGGAACGGTCCTGTAGGCGCCTTTGAGACCAAGCCTTTTGGCGAGGGCACAAAGGCCATTGCCAAGGTGATGGCTGACTCCAAGGCCTTTGTAGTCGTTGGCGGCGGCGATTCAGTTTCCGCAGTCGAATCCTACGGCCTGGCTGACAAAATGGGCTATATCTCCACCGGCGGCGGCGCATTCCTGGAACTCTTTGAAGGCAAGAAACTGCCTGCCGTTGCGGCACTGGAAGAGTGCGGCGAATAAGCTGTAGTGCAGGTTGTAACGCAAAGTTTAGCTTCTTGACACGGGGCGCAGTGCTGACTTATATAGCTTCTTGCCGGGTGGCGGAAGCACTGTGAACCCCGTCAGGTCCGAAAGGAAGCAGCGGCAGCAGCCGCTTCCGGGTGCCCGGCATCTTATACTGATAATTCAAAGGGAAGACTGTTCAGACAGCCTTCCCTTTTTTCATACCTTATTTTTGGGGCAGCATGCCGTACTGCCCGAGCAAAAAACGGGCGTGATCCATTAAGTCCTCTGCCTCTGGCTCTGTCAGCCCGGCAGCTGTTACCAGGCGTTCCCTCTCTTCACACGGCCTGTAAATAGGCCAGTCCGATCCAAAGAGGTAATAGTCAAAAGGCCTCAGGGAGAGGAGCTCCTTAAGAAGATCCTTGGGGACAAATTTTGTGGACGAAGAGGTATCGAGCCATAAGTGATCGCCCCTGTAGCTTTTGAGGACATCACAAGCAAAGCGCCATATGCCCTCTCCGCCAAAATGGGCGGCAACAACATCGAGCCTGGGAAATTTTCTGAGTACATTGAGAAGGCGCGCCGGAGACGATTTTGAAAGGGCCTGGGTGTCCCTGGTCCCGCCTGTATGGACAAGCACGCAGAAACGCCCCTGACATGCCTCAAAAAGCGGTTCAAAGCGTGCATCGTCTATGGGTATGCCCTGATACTCAGGATGCAGTTTAAGCCCCCGTATGCCGCCATTTTCAAGGCGGTCCAGTTCCTGTTCCCAGGAGATGCAGTCAGGATGTATTGATCCAAAGGCCAGAGTGCCTTCCTGCTTATGGCATTGCAGGGCATAGGTGTTCACATTTGCTGTGCTGCCTGCTGTGGCTGCACAGCATAGGACAACATGCATATCTATTGAGGCTTTGCGCTCATCTTCTGCCAGATCTGAAAGCAGTCCCGTTCCCTGGCAGGGGAAGCCCAGGATCCTGCTCATGCCGGCTGTTGCCCTCTGAGCCAGCCTGTCCGGGAATGCGTGAGTGTGAATATCAATGCGCATAAGCCTTCACCTAAAAAATAAGCGTAAACAAAAGAGAGCCGCTTCCTTTAGGGAAACGGCTCTCTAAAATTTTTCGTTCTGCGTCCTAGGACGCCTGGAACTAGTGAGCAATCACGCGGAAGTCGTCACGACGGTTCTGAGACCAGGCAGCCTCGTTGTGACCGGCCACGGCAGGATTTTCCTTACCGAAGGACTGCTTTTCCATCTGGCTGGCGGGCACGCCCAGGTTGACCAGGTAGTTGTAAGCAGCGTTGGCACGACGCTCGCCAAGAGCGAGGTTGTATTCCTGGGTGCCGCGTTCGTCACAGTTGCCTTCGATGCGCACCTTGATGGTGGGGAATTTCTTCATCAGTTCAGCCTTGGTCTTCAGGACTTCCTGATACTGGGGCTGGATGGAGAATTTGTCGAAAGCGAACAGAACACGAGCATCGGTGATCTGATCGATAGCAGCCTGCATTTCAGCAGAGATGCCGCCATCATAGCCAGGCTCGGCAGCCTGCTTCTTAGCACAACCAAAACCGGCGGCAAGAGCCACAACCAAGCAAAGAACGAGTGCAAAACGTTTCATTAGAAGCCTCCTGAACAGCTCTAAGAAGTACTATTTTCCATATGAAATACAGTGAGGGATAAAGCCCCCCTCAACTGAAATTTATGGTATTCCCACTTCCAGTTTTGTCAATACTTGGAAGTACAGTTTTTTTTACATTTCATCAGCCGGTGCTGTCAATCACTATGCGGTTGTATCGCAGGCGTAACAGACATTTTTCAATGGCGAGCCAAGTATCCGCTACTGGAAGTGCAGATAACACCTGATAAAATGATTTTCACTATGTTTGCAACAAATGTCAAATTTTTTTACGACAGCCAGATTCCGGCTACTTGCCCTGGCCGGGCATACCCCAGCGCGGGAAATAGCAGTCGCCCTTTACCGGCACACGCTTGGCGTCACCGCCATGGCGCGTAGTCAGATAAATGCCACGGGCACCCTCACGGGTGGAAGAGAAGGCAATAAAGTAGCTGTCGGCGCAGAAGGAAGGCTGCTCGTCACTGCCAGGACCGAAGGAAACCTGGGTTTCCTGGCCTGTAACCAGATCCTGCACAAAGATGCGCTGGCCGTATGCGGTAAGGCGGCTGAAGACAACCAGGGTGCCGTCAGCAGAGAGGTTGGCCTCAGTGTTGTAGCTGCCGCTCTGGCTGACACGGGTAACGGCACCGGAACCAAGATCCTTCATGAAGATCTGGGGACCGCCAAGACGGGAAGAAGTGAAGGCCATCTTGGTGCCTGTCTTGTCGAAGGTAGGCGACACGTTGATGCAGTCGCTGTCTTCAAGGACGCGTTCCTTCTTAAAGACATGGTTCAGCAGGTAGATGGCAGGATACTTGCCATTGGAAAGAGCCACGGCCACCTTGTTGTTGGGCATGAAGGCAGGTCCGATCACAACGTCGCCGGGGAAGCGTACACGCTGTACCTTTCCTGAGCGGGCATCCCATACGCCAAGAGCATGGGTGCGCTTGTCAATATGGGAGAAGACAATAAAGCGTCCGTCAGGAGACCACTGCGGGGACATAGCCTCGCCTTCTATATTGGTAATCTGACGGCAGTTACGTCCTGTAGGCTTGGCAAGGTACACCTGGGCGCTGAGCTGGCCCTTCTTCACGACATAGCACAATGTGGAACGGAAGAAGGCACCGCTGCCTGTCAGCACTTCAAGAAGGTCGGCACAAAACCTGTCTGCAACCTCGGGCAGGTCCCTGGCAGAAACATTGGGATATTCCTTGCCGAAAAGGCGGGCACCGCCGCTGGTTTCAAAGGCACGCATCTGCACCGTTTTGGTGCCGCTGTCGCCTGAGGGCCACAAAGTGGTGACAACAATATCGCTGCCAGCCAGCTGGAAACGGTTAAAGTCGGCAGCCGGCGGTTCAACACCGGCCAGCACAGTACCGCCCAGCACGCTTTTGGGGTCGGTCAGGCGCATAAAGGGCAAGAAGCTCAGATTTTCATTCACAAGCTTCTGCAGTTCTGCACCCATTCCCCTGGCCTCGGAATTGGGACCGGTCAGCGGAGCAGCCAGGCCCAGATTAACAAGATTCTGGCCTGGTCCGTAGATATCGACCCTCGGGGCTGCCATGGCCTGTCCGGCACACGACAGCAGCAGAACGAGAACAATGGCAAAAATTTTACGTAACATGGTTTTCCTCAATATGCCCGGGAAAATTTCTATGTGACGGCAGATGATGCCAAAGGAATCACTGCCAGTAATTCTTTGTTTCTTAAACAGTCCTGAAATACAGTCAAGAACATTTATCCCTTCATGGCTGGATGGCCCAGGCTGCATACAGTGCTGTCTGCTAACGCCCCATCAGGTCATTAAGGGTAAAGACAACCTCAAGTTCCTGGTATTCCGGCTTGGGCGGCGGCGGGAAATCGCCTGCACGGCTGGTCCGCATGACGGCATTCACGCAGGAGGAGTCATACTGGGCATTGCCGGAAGAGCGCATGACCCTGCATTCCTGCACTTCGCCTGTAGTGGATACCTTCAGAAACAGCGTGCACTGCATATTGCTTCTGCTTGCGCTTGCATAGCCCCAATTGGGACGGACGGCAAGCATAACCTGGCCAAGATAGACATCGTGCAGGCCACCGCCGCCAGGACCGGATCCTTCGCCGCCTCCGCCGCCGCGGTTGCCTGAGGCCTTTTTCTTGGCTTCAGCCAGAGCCTGTTCCACTGAAGATCCGCGGTCACCGGAGTCAGCCCTGGACGTAGCCTTGCGCCTGGCCTGGGCCAGGGCTGCATTGACTGCATCCTTGTCGCTCTGCTTGTCCTTCTTGGTATCCTTTTTTTGCTTGCTATCTTTCTTTGGCTTGTCCTTGCTCTGATCCTTTTTCGGCTGCTCCTTCTTAGGCTTCTCCTGTTTGGGCTTTTCCTGCTTGGCCTGTTCCTTCTTGGGCTCAGGCTTCTTTTTCTCAGGAATAACGTTTTCCTTGACCTCGGGCTTGGGCTCGGGAACCGGCTTGATGTCAGGCTTTTTCACCTCTTCAACGGGTTCCGTCTGGGCCTCGGCAGGAGGCGGGGCAGCCACCTGTGTTTCCTCTCTTGCATGAGCAGCAACATCGGCCCGTTCAGCGGGCGGCGTTGGCGCAGGCTCGCCTTCTCCCTGCTCGCCCATATGGCCAAGGATGGGCGACGGAGTCTTGTTTCCGCCGGGATCCCCTTCAACAAGGCTGATGAGCACAGGCTGCTCAAGATTTATCAGCGGCTGTCCCACTGGCCAGAGCCACAGAAGCAGCACGAGGACAATATGAAGACAAAGCGACAGTATATATGGTGCCAGAGGCATATCGTCTCAGTCCTCTATTTTTTGGGAGAGGCAGCCTTGGCCGCAGCCTGTGCCACCTGTGCGTTTTCAGCCACGACACCAAGCTTTTCTATGCCCACTGCCTTGATGCGGCCCATAACATCTACAACAACCCCGTAGGCAACTTCCTTGTCTGCCTGCAGGAAAAGGGTCTTGTTCTTCTCCTTGACCAGGGTCTTCAGATAGCCTTCAAGCTGCTCAAGATCATCTACCTTGTACTGATCCAGAAAAATTGATCCATCGTTGCGGATAGTCAGCATCATATGGTCAGCATCGGTAGGCAGGACTTCCACCTGCTTGCTCTGCGGGAGATTGACATCCAGCCCTTCGCTCATCATAGGTGCTGCCACCATGAAAATGATGAGCATAACCAGCATGACATCGACAAAGGGCGTAACGTTAATCTCAGAGACAAAACCGGACTTGGCCATCTCTACATCTCCGAACCTGTAGCAGAAATCTTGCGATGGGCATTCAGCTCACGCTGGACCCTGTTGAGAAAGATGCCTGCAAAATTCACCAGCAGGGTGTCTATCTGGGCCATGCGGCCAAGGAAGAAGTTGTAGCCTATGGTGGCCGGCACGGCAACGGCGAGGCCGATAGCCGTTGCCACCAGAGCTTCAGAGATGCCCGGGGCCACTGTTGCCAGGGAGGCCGACTTGCTCATGCCTATGGAATGGAAGGAGTGCATAATGCCCCAGACCGTACCGAAAAGGCCGATAAAGGGAGCCGTATTGGAACAGGTTGCCAGGGC
>JAUMVQ010000099.1 GCA_030530085.1 Desulfovibrionaceae bacterium
AGGCAGGGTGCTTGCTCATGTAGTTTGAGGCTATGGCGGTTTCTATGCCTAGCAAAAAGCCCAGTTTGGCATCACTTGAGGACTGCTGCCACACATTGCCGGTCAGCTGGTCAACGCGGTGGTGTATGGCATTATTGTGAGACGGTGCCGGACTGGAAGCCGCTTCCTTGGCGTGAGCCGGAACTGAGGCTATCAGGCAGGCAGCGAGAAGAAGAGCAGAAAATCGAACCATGGTTCCTCCTTTCTGTGGAGCCGATAAAGACAAGTCTGTAATTTTTCCCTAGCAGGAAACAGGACCTGAGGCAAACAGTATTTAGGCCTGCAGAGCCTTCTCTATCATGTCGTGGAAGCGGGAAAAAAGATAGTGGCTGTCATGGGGACCGGAGGCTGCCTCAGGATGGTACTGCACGCTCATGACATGTTTGCTCGGGCAGTACAGTCCTGACAGGGTGCCGTCATTGAGGTTGACATGGCTGGCCTCTACGTGGGGGCAGCCGTCCAGCACGACGCAGAAGCCGTGGTTGTGAGATGCAATTTCGATGTGGCCGGTGGCAAGATCCTTGACCGGATGGTTGGCTCCGTGATGCCCGAACTTCATCTTGGTCGTATGGGCGCCAAGAGCCAGTCCCAGAAGCTGGTGCCCCAGGCAGATGCCTGTGATGGGGAAGGTCTTCATCAGCTCGCGGATGTTTTCAATGACATCGGTCAGGGTAGCGGGATCTCCGGGGCCGTTGGAGAGGAACACTGCCTGGGCGCCGCTCTTGCGGGCCTGTTCTGCCGTAAAGTCCGGCGGAACCATGACAGGCGAAAAGCCTGAGGCAATGAGCTCGCGGATAATGTTCCACTTGATGCCAAAGTCATAGACCAGCAGGCGTATGCTCTTGTCGCCTATGAAGGGCAGGCGGCCGTCGCTCTGCGCCGTAACCGGCTTGGGCGCTCCCTTGTACCAGACATAGGGAGACTTGGGGGCCACGTTGGGCACAAGGTTCTGTCCCTCCATAGTGGGCAGGGCGCGTGCCTTGGCCACCAGGCTTTCGGGATTAAGATCCTTGGTGGATATCATGCAGCGCATGGATCCGCCGTTGCGCAGCTGTATGGTCAGGGCCCTGGTGTCCAGTCCTTCCATGCCGGGCACGCCCTGTTCCATCATGTACTGGGGCAGGCTCTTGGTTGCACGCCAGTTGGAAGGCTCCTTGCAGCATTCTTTGACAAGCAGGGCGCGCATGTGGATGCCCGTTGACTCCATATCCTCGTCATTGATGCCGTAGTTGCCGATGAGAGGGTAGGTCAGGCAGACAAGCTGGCCGCAGTAGGAAGGGTCGGTGAGGACTTCCTGATAGCCGGTCATGCCGGTGTTGAAAATAACCTCGCCGCCTGTTTCAAATTCTCCGGTGAAGGACCTGCCTTCCAGCGTGAACCCGTTTTCCAGGGCAAGAAGTGCTTTCATACTCATTCTCATATCACCCCGCCAAGGGGAGGGGGACAGCCCTCAGGCCGTCCCTTGGGATACATTCTTTTATATTGCTCGGGAAAAGTGATCTTCTGCCACCTCTAGCGCGCATCCTCCGGGGGACGCGGCGAGGAGTGGGAGGCATAGTATTCCTGCAGGCTCTTGACGCTGATTTTCTTGCCTCTGGCTGCGCCTATGGCGCAGGCAGTAGCCCTTGCACCCTGGATGGTGGTGCAGCAGGGAATCTCGTACTGCAGGGTTGTGCGGCGTATTTCCTTGCCGGCATAGGTGGTGCTCTTGCCAGAGGCCGTGTTCACGACAAGGTCGATTTCATGGTTGATGAGCTTGTCCACCACATTGGGACGTCCTTCCTGCACCTTGAGGACAGTATCGACTGTGAGCCCTTTTTCTCTCAGCATGGCGGCTGTGCCGCGGGTAGCGCAGAGCTTGAAGCCCAGATCCGCATACATACGGGCGATGTCCACAAGGTCTTCCTTGTCCCTGTCATTGACGGACAAGAATACCGTGCCCTTTTCAGGCAGCTTGTCGCCTGCTGCAATCTGGCTCTTGAGGAAGGCTTCGGCAAAATTGGGGCCCATGCCCATGACTTCGCCGGTGGAGTGCATCTCGGGTCCAAGGATGATGTCCACGTTGGGGAAGCGGTTGAAGGGCATGACGGCTTCCTTGACGCAGGTAAAGCCGCCCTTCCTCATGCTCCAGGGATCGAGTTCCTCCAGTGTCTTGCCCAGCATGACCTGGGTAGCCATGTAGGCCAGCGGCACGCCCGTGGCCTTGGACACAAAGGGCACTGTGCGCGAGGCCCTGGGATTGACCTCGATGATGAAGAGCTCGTTCCCCCTGAGGGCAAACTGGATGTTCATCAGGCCTATGACCCTGAGCTCCCTGGCAAGGGACTCGGCCTGCAGGGCTATGAGGGAGACGTGGTCGTAGCTTAAGGAGTAGGGAGGCAGCACGCAGGCTGAGTCGCCTGAATGGATGCCTGCTTCCTCGATATGCTCCATGATGCCTGCAACATAGACGTCCTTGCCGTCGGAGAGAACGTCCACGTCTATCTCGATGGCGTGCTGCAGGAACTGGTCTATCAGAATGGGATGTTCGGGGCGTTCCGGAACCTGCTCATGGAAGTAGTCCACAAGCTCTTCCTTGTCGTAGACCACGGCCATGGCCCTGCCGCCCAGCACATAGGAGGGACGCACCATGACGGGATAGCCTACATTTTCAGCAACAACTATGGCCTCATCAAGGCTCATGGCCGTGCCGTTGCTGGCCTGCTTCAAGCCAAGCTTGTCAATAAGGGCCTGGAAGCGCTCGCGATCCTCGGCCCTGTCGATGGCGTCAGGGGATGTTCCCAGAATGCGCACGCCTGCGCGCATCAGGGGCACTGCCAGGTTCAGCGGCGTCTGGCCGCCGAACTGCACGATGACGCCTTCGGGCTTTTCGGCCTCGATGATGTTCATCACGTCTTCAAAGGTCAGGGGCTCGAAGAAGAGGCGGTCCGACGTATCGTAGTCCGTGGACACGGTTTCGGGGTTGGAGTTGACCATGATGGCCATGATGCCGGCATCGCGCAGGGCGAAGGAGGCATGGCAGCAGCAGTAGTCAAACTCAATGCCCTGTCCTATGCGGTTGGGGCCGCCGCCAAGGATAATGACCTTGCGCTTCTCATCCACCTTCATTTCGTTGCCAGTCTCGTAGGTGGAGTAGTAGTAGGGCGTATAGGCCTCAAACTCGCCGGCGCAGGTATCAACCAGGTAGTAGACCGGGGAAATGCCCAGGCTCTTGCGCAGGTCGCGCACATCGCTTTCAGGACGCTTCCACATTTCTGCCAGCTGGCGGTCCGAGAAGCCGTATTCCTTGGCCTGGCGCATGAGGGTGACAAGCTCCGGATTGAGGGCTGTCATGTCATTGCCTATGCCGAAATCGCGGATGGCTGTTTCCATATGCACGATATCCAGCATCTGGCGCAAAAACCAAGGGTCAATGCCTGTCAGCTCATGGAGCTCCTCAACGCTCATGCCGCGGAGCATGGCCTGGCGCAGGGCAAAGATGCGCTTGGAATTGGGCGTGCGCAGAAGAGGTACAAGCTCCTCCTTGGTGGGCAGCTCATGGCGGAAGTTGAAGCCTAAGCCGGTGGCGCCGATTTCCATGGAGCGCAGGCCCTTCTGCAGGGCTTCCTTGAAGGTCCTGCCTATGCTCATGGCCTCGCCCACGCTCTTCATGGAGGTGGTGAGCACGTCCTTGGCACCGGGGAACTTCTCGAAGGTAAAGCGGGGAATCTTGACGACGCAGTAGTCGATGGCAGGCTCAAAGCTGGCTGCCGTCTCCCTGGTGATGTCATTGCGCAGCTCGTCAAGCGTATAGCCTACGGCAAGCTTGGCAGCTATCTTGGCAATGGGGAAGCCGGTGGCCTTGGAAGCCAGTGCAGAGGAACGGGACACGCGGGGGTTCATTTCGATGACCACCATGTCGCCGTTGGCAGGATTGATGCCGAACTGCACGTTGGATCCGCCTGTCTCAACGCCTATTTCGCGCATGATGGCAATGGTTGCGTCACGCATGCGCTGGTATTCCACGTCCGTGAGCGTCTGGACCGGGGCAACGGTGATGGAGTCGCCGGTATGCACGCCCATGGGGTCGAAGTTTTCAATGGAGCAGACAATGACGACGTTGTCGTTTTTGTCGCGCATGACCTCCATTTCCATTTCCTTCCAGCCGATGACGCTCTGCTCTATCATGACTTCGGAAACGGGCGAGGCTGCCAGACCGCGCTGGGCGACTGCCTCAAGGTCTTCAAAATTGTAGGCTATGCCGCCGCCTGTGCCGCCTAAGGTAAAGGCAGGGCGCACAATGAGCGGGAAGGGCAGAGTCTTGCCCAGCCTGCGCACATCTTCCATGGATCGGGCAATGCCTGACTGCGGCACTTTCAGCCCTATGCGCTCCATGGCTTCCCTGAAGAGTTCGCGGCTTTCGGCCTTTTCTATGACGTGTTCGTCGGCACCAATGAGCTCGACACCGTATTTGTCCAGGACGCCGCGCTTGTAGAGTGCTAAGGCCGCATTGAGGGCCGTCTGTCCGCCCAGGGTAGGCAGAATGGCGTCGGGGCGTTCCTTTTCCACGATGGCGGCCAGCGAATTAGGCTCAATGGGCTCAATGTAGGTGGCATCCGCCATGGCCGGATCCGTCATGATTGTGGCCGGATTGGAATTGACAAGAACGACGGTGTAGCCTTCTTCTTTGAGGGCTTTGACGGCCTGGGACCCCGAATAGTCAAATTCGCAGCCCTGGCCGATCACGATGGGGCCGGCGCCGATGACAAGGATCTTGTGCAGGTCAGTGCGTTTTGGCATGAGCATTCCCTATGGTTGAGGTGCTGTGCGGGCTGCTGTGCAGTCAATTCCGCGCAAGTGATGTAACAAAAGCAGGCCGGTTGTCGGGCAGAAATCATTGTTTGAACAGTGATAAGCCTTCTTGCCGGCAGGCTGGTGAATTCCCTAAACGGCTAATAATAATGATGAATTTGATTTATTGTCAAGATGCTGAAAGCAGCCTGATCTGCGGCCTGTGAGGAATTTCCGCTCCTCCTGCAATGGAGGACTGATACTCCATGCTGCCAGGACACAGAAAAAGCAAAAGAAAAGCCCCGCCTTCTCCTCTTGCAAGGAAAAAGCGGGGCTGTATGGCAAAACTATATACAGCTGCTACTTTGTTTCGGCCAGGTGCTTCTTGGCCCTTGCATACTGCATCAGGCGCAGGGAATGCAGGCGGATGAAGCCGGCAGCGTCATGATGGTCGTAGTCGCTGTCCTCAAAGGTGGCCAGTTCCTTGTTGAAGAGGGAGAAGGGAGAGGTACGGCTCAAGGGCCACACGCCGCCCTTGTACAGCTTGGCTGTGACAGAGCCTGTCACCATTTCCTGGGCCTTGTCCATGAAGGCCTGCATGGCCTCGCGCTCGGGGCTGAACCAGTAGCCGTCGTAAACGGCCTCGGAATAGGGCACGGCCAGCTGGTTGCGGATGGAGAGCACATTGCGGTCAAGGCAGAGCCCTTCCAGATCCTGGTGCAGGATGTAGAGGATGGTGCCGGCAGGATTCTCGTAGACGCCGCGGCACTTCATGCCCACATAGCGGTTTTCCACGATGTCGGAACGGCCTATGCCGTGCTTGCCGCCCAAGATGGCCAGCTCGTGCACGATTTCATAGGGGGACATCTTTTTGCCGTTGATGGCAACGGGATTGCCCTTCACGAAATCAACGGTGATGATTTCGGCTTCGTCAGGAGCCTCTTCCACGGGCACGCAGCGTTCGTGGCAGGACTTGTCGGGCGCCAGGCCCGGATCCTCAAGCTCGGATCCCTCAAAGCTTGTGTGCAGCATGTTGGCGTCCATGCTGTAGCGCTTGGCGCCGCTGGAAATCGGGATGCCGTTGGCATCGGCAAAGGCATTGAGGGCCGTGCGGCTCATGAGATCCCATTCGCGCCAGGGGGCGATGACCTTGATGGCAGGATCAAGTGCCTTGGCGGAAAATTCAAAGCGCACCTGGTCATTGCCCTTGCCTGTGGCACCGTGGGCTATGGCATCGGCGCCTTCCTTGTGGGCTATGTCAACCAGGGCCTTGGTGATGATGGGACGGGCAATGGACGTGCCCAGCAGGTACTTGTTTTCATAGAGGCCTGCAGCACGCAGCATGGGGAAGTAGTAGTCCCTGGCCATTTCCTCGCGCAAGTCCATGACATAGGCCTTGGAAGCGCCGGTCTTGTAGGCTTTTTCCTCTACGCCGCTCAGGTCCTCGGGCTGCCCCAGATCGGCAGTCATGGTGATGACCTCGCAGTTGTAGGTGTTGATAAGCCACTTCAGGATAACGGATGTATCAAGGCCGCCGGAGTAGGCGAGTACAACCTTTTTGATGTTTGCCATATGTTTCCTTCCTTAGGAGCGGGCATATGCGCCCTTTTGTATAAATAAGCGGACCTTGCGGCCGTTATTTCCAGAAAATCTTGATGAGGTTGGTGCCCTTGTTGGTTATTTTGCCGGCATCGCGGTGCATGCCTGCCGTGATGACGCAGCAGTCTCCGGGACGGAAGGCCGGGTTGTCACGGATAAAGTCCTCGGCACGGTCCAGGTGGCTGGGGCTTTCATCCTCAACCAGCACCGGGATGACGCCCCATGAATAGTTGAGGTACTTGACGGCAGACTTGTCCGGCGTCAGCGCAAATATCTTCTGCTGCGGCCTGAAGTTGGCAACCTTGCGGGCAGACTTGCCGCTCAGGCTGTGGATGACAAAGGCCTGGGCGCGCGCCTTCCTGGCCAGAAGGCAGGCCGAATAGGCCAGGTACGAGGGAATGTTGCGGCGGTCAGGCTCCTCTATCTTGCGGCTTTCCATCAGAAGCTCCTCGGCTTCGTTGGTGATGTTGCGCATGTAGCGCACCGTTTCGACAGGGAACTTGCCCATGGCCGTTTCCTCGGACAGCATGACGCAGTCCGCGCCGTCGAGCACGGCATTGGCAACGTCCGTTGTCTCGGCCCTGGTGGGGGACGGTGAATTGATCATGGAAAGCAGCATCTGCGTTGCCACAATGACGGGCTTTGTCGCCTCATTGCAGGCCCTGATAATCTGCTTCTGGATGCTGGGCAGCTTGGGCAGGGGGCATTCCACGCCGAGATCGCC
>JAUMVQ010000100.1 GCA_030530085.1 Desulfovibrionaceae bacterium
GGGGACGCAAAGCTTGTGCCCAGTGCTTTTGCAAGCTGAGCAAGCGTATTTATGCGCACCAGCGGCGTGAGATCGCAGGCTTTCATTATATCAGGCATATGCGGGCTGTACGTGATACCTTTTCCTGTCATTCCGGCAGTAAGCAGGAACATTAGTAGTGTATCTGCAAAATAAACAGCGGTAACGGTTGCAGCGAACAAATTGTTGCATATTTCCTTCAGCTTTATATTTGTTCCCTGTTGGTCAAGACGGCAGCATAGAAGCTGCAGCAAAAGCTGTGCAAGAATGCAGACCAGTATGTGCCCCTGGCTTTGTGCATCCGTGAGAGACGCAGGGCAGTGTTCAAATGATTTTTTCAGCAGGCGCAGGTTTTCCCTGACAAAGGCCTGCTGCATGGTGCTGAGACCTGTGTCCTTGTCATCGGCATTGCCATCGCCTGCCATGTAGAAACCTGGATCCATGGCCTGCAGCGTTTTGAGGCAGGCTGCTTTGTTAAGGCTGCTGTCAGCAAAAACAACGGCACAAGCCTCTGTCTTGTTCCTCTCTTTCAGCTTTTCAATAGCAGCCTTAAGGGAACTGCTTTTGCCTGCACCGCCTGAGAAAAGCTCATAATCTGCCGGAAAGCCCTTCTCATCCAGAAGCATGGCAATGGCTGTATGCGGAGCAGGTGCTTTGACCGGGACTTTAAACAGCACGAGTGCCAAGGCCCGATCCCTGCCCAACTTCTCATCCAGCTTTTTCTTGCACCAGTCCAGGATGCTGTCCCTGCTGTCTTTAAGAAAGCTTAAGGCAGCGTACAGGTTATCAAGAGAGATGTCCTTCAGGGGACAGCCGAGAATGTCGAGACCTGTATAATCTGTGTAGCTGTAGCCGCCCAGAGAGGAATCCGGATCCATTGCCGTTACGCCGGCCATAAAAAAGGCAGCGTCACCGATGCTGAATCCGGCATCCAAAGCAGCTGTTTTTTGCAGGCTCTCCAGCATCTGTCCAAGATCCAGATCCTTGTCCCAGATGCTTCTGAGCGCATAGTGCCCGTAACGCAGGGAAGGATTGGGAATGTCCTGCTTGCTGCCTGACTCTGGTTTGTTAGACATCGCAATTATTCTTTGCGCGTCCGCTATCCTTTCTTCTGCAATGGCCCGTTTTTTTGCGTCTCTTTCATCCTGGTACTGTTTTTTGAGTTTATCCAGGGCCTGGGGATCTTCAGCCAGCATGGCATCCAGCCGCCCGTAGTTTTTGACGACGCGTGTTTTTTTCTTGCCGTCTGCATCCCGGTATGCTTCCATCAGCTTGACGTAGGCATTCTTTTTGTCCTTGCCGGTGCGGGTGACGGTAATGTACATGGCGTGTCTCCTGGAATATCCCCTGAATATGGCGCGGATATCGCGTGGAATATCGCGTGGATTAGGTGCTGCCCTGTCAGCGTCTGAAGAGCGTGAGAAGGCGCATGGCAAGAAATTCAATGGCCTGGCGCGGAGGAGTGCCTGTTTTGATGCCCTCTTCAGCATCGACAACCAGTGACATGGCTTTTGCAAGACCAGCATGGCCGATGCGTGCGGCCAGGTTCCTGTCAAGATAGTTGTTGCCTGCAGGCTCCCCTGCCAGAATCTGCCACAGGTTCCGTATATACCAGGTGACAAGCCCCAGGAAGCCCATAACTTCTTCTGTATCCTGTATCTTTGGCAGATCCTTCCAGGCGGCCTTGTCGTTGCCGTTGAAAATGGCCGTAACGCAGGGATACATATTAAGCTCGGACGACCATTTGGCAGTGCCAAGCAGCTCAGGCTGAACGGGACCTGTTCCCGAAGAGAGCAGGGCCAGCTTGTCAAGCTCCTGCATGATGATGCCTGCCTGCCTTGGCATGTCTTCATGAAGCTTTTTTACTGTGGCAGGTGCCAGGTCTATTTTTTTCTCTTTTGCTGTTTTTACGATATAGGCCGAAATGTTTTTGTCTGTGATGCCCTGATCCAGCCAGGTCCAGCCTTTTTTTTCGGCAAACTTATAGCACTGCTTTTTTGAGATAATGGCTGGTATCTGCGGCTTGCCCTTTTTCCATTCGTTTTCAAGGCAGAAAATGGGAAAGTTGTCTCCCCATTGCCTGGAAAGCAGCCTGTCCACCATGTTCCAGGTATCAGCAGGCCATAAATGGGCCTGGCGCACTAAGACAAGCGTGGCCGTTCCAAACAGATCCCTTGTGGTCATGGCTGCATTGAAGGAGCTGTCAGGCTCTTCAAACCCCCAGAAACTGGCACGTTTTATAGGAAAAGACGAGGAAGTCTCAAATTTATGGACTTCCTCGTTTATCTTTTCAAGCATGACCTGTGTGTCCGGGCAAATCAGAAAGAGATAGCCCGGACGCACGGCCTTTGTATTTTTTGCTGCTGCAGGCATACCTAGCGGGCAACCACGTTTACCAGCTTGCCAGGCACCACAATGATGCGCTGCACGGTAAGCCCGTCAGTAAACTTCTGCACTGCAGGATGCTCCTTGGCCTGGGCCTCAAGTTCGGCCTTGTCAGCCCCGGTAGGCATTTCCATGGTTCCCCTCAGCTTGCCGTTTACCTGCAGGGCAATTGTCTGCGTGTCGCGCACAAGCGCCTTTTCATCATAAACAGGCCAGGGCTGTGTGGAGACAAAGTCCTTCTGTCCCATGATGCTCCACAGTTCCTCGCACATATGCGGGGCTATGGGGCTTAGGACTGTCAGGACAGTGGCCATGGCCGAAGAGAAGATGCGGCGCTCTTCCTTGCTGTCTCCCATTTTGCCACGGTAGAGGTACATGGTGTTGACCAGCTCCATAATGGCTGAAATGGCAGTGTTGAACTGGCAGCGCTGCCCCATGTCCTCGCCTGTCTTTTTGATGGTGGTGTGTTCCTTGCAGCGCAGCTCCTTTGCCTCCTTGGTGACAGCATCCTCTGCTGTTGAAGAGGCTGCAGGGATGGCCATGAGCAGGCTCTGGCTGTCTTCAAAGAGACGCCAGATACGCAGCAGAAAGCGGTTGGATCCTTCGATGCCGCTCTCTGTCCAGTCAAAGTCACGCTCCGGCGGTGCTGCAAAAAGGCAGAAGAGGCGCACGGTGTCGGCGCCGTACTTGGCGATCATCTTTTCAGGATCGACAATATTGCCCTTGGACTTGCTCATCTTGCTGCCGTCCAGCAACACCATGCCCTGGGTGAGCAGGCTTTTGAACGGTTCGTTCAGGTTAGGCACAGTAAACCCGAAGTCACGCAGTGCCTTGGTAAAGAAACGGGCGTAGAGAAGGTGCAGGATGGCGTGTTCGACACCGCCGATGTACTGATCGACGGGCATCCAGTAGGAGAGGGCCTCCTTGTCAAAGGCTTCCTTGGTATCGCGTGCCGAGCAGTAGCGTGCAAAATACCAGCTGGACTCCACAAAGGTGTCCATGGTGTCCGTTTCCCTTCTGGCCTCGCCGCCGCATTTGGGGCAGGTGCACTTAACGAAGGAATCCGTCTTGGGCAGGGGGGATTTGCCATCCGGCTCTGTCTTGACATCCATGGGCAGCAGTATGGGCAGGTTTTCCTCTTTTTCAGGCACAACGCCGCACTTTTCGCAGTATACAACCGGAATGGGTGCGCCCCAGTACCTCTGCCTGGAGATGTTCCAGTCACGCAGGCGGTAGGTGGTCGTGGCATGGCCCATGCCCATGGACTCAAGGGCATCGGCTATCTTTTTCTTGCCTTCTGTGCTTGGCGTGCCGCTGAACTCGCCGGAATTGATCATGATGCCCGGCTCTGTCATGGCTTCCTGCCATGCAGCAGTATCCTCTGCCTGTCCGTCCCTGCTTATGACCTGGCTGACAGGAAGGTTGTATTTGCGGGCGAAGTCAAAGTCGCGCTGATCGTGGGCAGGCACGCCCATGACGCAGCCTGTGCCGTAGCTTGCAATGACAAAGTTGCCGAGCCAGATGGGAACTTTCTTGCCGGTGAAGGGATGGATGACAAATGCGCCCGTATTCATGCCCAGCTTTTCCAGGGACTCGGACTGGCGCTCAATGCGGTCCATATTGCGCACCTGGTTGATGAAGGCAGTGATTTCATCCTCATTGGGCATGCCCTTGATGATTTCGGGCACCAGGGGATGCTCGGGAGCCATGGTCACAAAGCTTACGCCAAACACCGTGTCCGGCCTGGTGGTAAAGACAGAGATGCTGTCCTTGCCTGCTACCGGCTTTTCCAGCTTGAAAACAATCTCTGCACCCTCAGACCTGCCGATCCAGTTGTGCTGCATGGCCAGCACGCGGTCCGGCCAGTGTCCCTTGAGCTCTTCCAGGTCGGCCAGCAGCTCGTCTGCATAGGCCGTGATGCGCAAAAACCACTGCGTCAGATCCTTCTGTTCCACCACAGAGGAGCAGCGCCAGCATTTTCCGTCCTCTACCTGTTCGTTGGCCAGGACAGTGTGGCAGGACGGGCACCAGTTCTGGGGTGCTTCCTTGCGGTACAAAAGGCCCTTCTCTAGGAACTTGAGGAAGAAAAGCTGTTCCCAGCGGTAGTACTCCGGCCTGCAGGTGGCGATTTCCCTGGCCCAGTCATAGGAATAGCCAAGGCGCTTCATCTGGCCGCGCATGTGGGAAATATTTGCATAGGTCCATTCGCCAGGATGCGTATTGTGCTTGATGGCAGCATTTTCAGCAGGCAGGCCGAAGGCATCCCAGCCGATGGGGTGCAGCACATTGAAGCCCTGCATGCGTTTGGCCCTGGCTAACACATCGCCTATGGAGTAGTTGCGAACGTGTCCCATGTGGAGGTTGCCGGAAGGGTATGGGAACATTTCCAGGACGTAGTACTTTTTTTTGCCGGCATCGTGCTGGCAGGCAAAGGTGTGGGACTGCTCCCAGCGTTCCTGCCATTTTTGTTCAATTTCCTTGGGATTGTAGCGCTCCATGGCGTAATGGACTCCAAAATTTGTCTTGCTGGTGGAATATTGTTGTCAGGCTTTTGATACTGCCCTGCCTGCTCAGGCATTCAGGGTCATGCCTTTCTCGGTCACCATGCGCGAAATGCCGTTGAGCAGGCCGTTGATGAACTGCCTTGACCTTGCATCGCCGAATTCTTCTGAGAGAATGACAGCCTCAGACAGGGGAATTTTGATCTCGCTGGCCTTTGTGGTCATCATCTCAAAGCTTGCCATGCGCAGGATGACCTGCTCGATGCGGCCTATGCGGCTCATGCTGCGGTTGGCTACTTCCGTGATGAGTGCGTCAATGCGGGACTGGTTTTCCCATACGCCACGCACTATGTGCCAGGCCAGATCACCGGCCTTGCGCACATGTTCATGCATGGCAGTGTCGGCATTTTCGTTCTTGGTATTGTCTGCTGCTGAGGCATTGCCTGTACGGGCAGCATCGTCCGCGGCAGCATCGGGCGTGGACTCAAAGAGTTTTTTGAGCTCATCCAGCGTTGCGACCTGGGTAAAGTACATGCTGTACAGGGTCTGGAAGGCAAGCTGTCTTTGTGCGTGTCGAGAGTTGCCCATAATTAGATCTGCTCCAGGACGCGGATGGTTTCAAGCATGGCAGCTGCAGCTTCAACACCCTTGTTGCCGGACTTGGCGCCGGCCCTGTCGATGGCCTGTTCCAGGCTGTCGCAGGTGAGCAGGCCAAAGCCTAAGGGAACATTCTTTTCAAGGCTGATCATGGCAAGGCCCTTGGCGGCCTCGGAGCACACGTAGTCAAAGTGGGGCGTGCCGCCGCGGATGACAGCGCCTAAGGCGATGATGCCGTCGTATTTGCCGGCCTCGGCCAGTTTCTTGCAGACGAGGGGCAGCTCAAAGGCTCCGGGCACGCGGACGAGGGTGATGTTGTCCTTGTCCATGCCATGCCTTGTAAGGTAGTCGATGGCGCCGCCCACAAGCCTGTCTACGACAAAGTCGTTGAAACGTGCTGCCACAATGGCAATGCTGAGGTTCTGGGCATTCATCTGCCCTTCTATGGTCTTGTACATGATAAACTCCTACAGGAAGCCCCTTTCAAGAAGAAATTCCCTGGTAATGGTCGGTTTGGTGCTGCTTTCCTCTGTTGCAGGGAAAGACAGGGGTGCCGTGCCAAGCGTCAGGCAGCGGCGCACGTATTTGCCAAGGACGTCGGTCTCCATGTTCACCAGGGCACCCGGCTTCCAGTAGCGCATGCTTGTCCGCATCTGCGTGTCGGGGATGATGTTCACCGAGAGCCAGTCGTCCCCGCATGTATTGATGGTGAGGCTTATGCCGTCCAGGGCAACGGATCCCTTGGGAATAACCTCGCCGGCAAAATCTCTGGGAAAAGAAAAGCGGCAGGCAAGGGAAAGGCCTGCCTTGTCAACACTTTCCACCTTTGCCAGGCAGTCTACATGCCCTGCCACAATATGTCCGCCAAGGCGGTCGCCGACACGCATGGCCCGCTCTAAATTGACAATTGTGCCCTGCGGAAGTGTCCCAAGCGTTGTCCTGTGTATGGTCTCGCCTGAGGCATAGGCCGTAAAATAGTCCCTGCCGTGTTTTTCCACGGAAAGGCAGGTCCCGTTGACGGCAATGGACTCCCCGTCAATCACATCGTCCAGCGCAAAGTCCGGCATGATGGTGAAATGCCTTTCATCGCCGTGCGCGACAGTGGCTGCTATGCGGCCCGTTGCCTGTATAAGTCCTGTAAACATGGGCTAGTTCTGCCTTGCGTCGCAGGGAGCCCACAGAAAGTCTGCACAGGATCCGGAAAGTTCGCCAAGCTGCGGGGCATACCAGGCATTCTCAGGCACCCATGTCATGGCGAGATCATGGCCGACGCTCCGCGTGCCTATGTGGCGCAGTTTCAGCATCTCATCCAGCTTTTCGGGCTTTCGTCCGTCAAAAAGTGCCTTTCCCTGGTTGTCGCCAAGGATGCTGGTCGCCATGTGCAGGTAGAACAGATCGCACAGGCCCGCTTCCATCAGCAGAAGTCCGAGCCTGCCGCCGCCCTCGCAGAGAATGTAGGGAATTTTTTCAGGATTGAGAGAGCTCAGGATGGAGCGGAGATGCTCTTCGGCAGGAGCCTCCTCGGCACAGCTGCTGGTGAGAATGGTGCATCCTCTGTCCTGCAGTTTTTTTGCCCTG
>JAUMVQ010000101.1:0-4462 GCA_030530085.1 Desulfovibrionaceae bacterium
AGAAAAAATCAAGTATGCAAATGTTTTAGATGAAGCTTTTCATAAAATAAGCGACATCTACAATTCTGACAGTGTCAAGGAAGCAAGAGAGAAGCTTTGTGCAGCAGGAGATCCAGATTTTGCAGAATATGAGAAGCAACTTGCCAATATAGAACAATTTAATGAAACAAATCTTAAGGATTATATAACAATTAAACAAGCTGAAATTGAAAAAAACAGCAAATAAAAAGACATATGTGCCTTTAAAAGAGAACCTTGCATATTTGTCCTGCCACTAAAAAAGGTATCCTATGCTGACCAGGAAAGAAATCCGTGACGTTATCCTTGCTACTTTCTGCGCGCACCGACGCAGTAATGAAAAGCTTTACGATGACTACCATGAATGGGATGAGGTGCTTTCCGTGGTGCGTAAAGAAGGAATCACCCTGTCTGATGAGGAGTGGGAACAGTGGAATACAGCTTTCATTACGCCAGAAGCCGGGATGTCTACAGTCAGCCCTGCGACTAAGAAAGTTTTTTTGCAAGCTGTTGCATCTGTCCACCCAACAATAGCCCAGTGTCTCATAAACCTGTTCTTGGGAAAGAATGTACTATTCCTGGATACTATGGTTGAAGAGATGTACGCTATGGGATGGGATAACTGGCGATATGTAGAGTATTATACTCTTCATGCAATGTTGCGTATGCGTTATCGCAGCATTATGTCTGAGTTCCCTTCAACTCCGATGGATGAAGAAGAAGCTCTTTTTGAATGGGCTGATAATCAGCTCTGTTATGGAATATACCGTTTGTTTGATTAGCTAGAAAAGAAAGGGAGATTGCACAATGAATCTTTATTTCTTTTTAGATACACACTGATGACATAAAAAATTCAATAATCATCTTCTATTTTTGTTATAAGAATAGAAAAAAAATGTAAAGATGTTACCATACTGTATCAAGTGAATAATTACAGCATAGCAGCTAAAAATATTTTTTAACTGCCATACGGAACTGATCAAGAAAAAGATTTTTGAAGCAACTGACATTATTCTGTTCATAGAAGAGAATCATTGCCTTTTTGTACTCTTTTTCTTCGACGCTGCTATAAGACAACGGGCAGTAATCGTCAGATACAAGCAGGGCATTCCCAAGTATACGCGATGTACGCTTATTTCCATCCTCAAACGGCTGGATATACGAAACCATAAGCACCGCAAGCAGAGCTCTCTCTACAGCGTGGTGCGTCCCGTTGAGCATGTCTGAGAGTTTGCCCATCGCATCACGTATCTGAAACTCATTGTCCAAAGGACGGTAGTTTGTACCTGTGATGCCAACCATACCCGACCGTATGCCGGATGTAACATGCAGTCCTTCCGTCAGAAGCCTGTGAAGTTCCTCGATTTTCTGTACCGTGATGTCCTTGTAATATTCTGGTGCTGACAGGACATGTTCCATGGCTCTTTTATGATCGAGTACCATCATGGCTTCATCAATCGTCTTTCCCCCGGCGGTAACATTTTGCCTGAGCAGGAATTCAGTATCAAGAAGAGAATAGCTGTTCCCTTCGATTTTTGAAGACTTCCAGGCAAGCTCGATAGTCAGCCTTTCGTATTCCTTTCGTAGCAGTCCGGGAGACAACTTGTCCCTTTTCAGCCTGAATCCTGCATTCAATGCATCCATCTCAGCGCTCTCATCTGCTGTCAGCAGATGCTGCAGTTCACCGAACAGTTCAAAATTGAAATATTCGCTGCGCAACGGCCTTGAGTCAGCGCCTTTTGAAAAGTACGTAGCGACATCTATCGGCTGCGTCTGTGCCCAGTTTCGGCTGAGTGAATAGCGTACAGCCCTGCCCTGGCCGGATTTTTCAACCAGGCCAAGAGAAAAGAGTCTGTTTAGGTCACGCAAGAGTGTCACCTTCGAGCAGGTCTGCCCCGTCTGTCCCAGAAAGCGTGCGATATCTTCCCGCCGCACGGCGTCCTGATGACGCAAGCAAGCCAAAATCAAGTCTTCCCGTTTCGCAGTCACCGGCATCTCCCCTTTTTGCGTATCATCCAAATGCCTTTTTCGTATCATATTTGATACGAAAACACCATTTGCGTATCATCCAGAAAAAAAACCTGGCGCAATGCACACAATGCCGTCCCCCTACTTATTCTGTCTCTATATCGCTGCCCAAATACAGCCTGGTATCATAAAGATGCTCTGCCAGGTCATTGTACAAGACTTCATGCTGGCAAAGGTACTCATAAAAGAAGCTTTTATCCCAGACAACGGTGCCCAGCCTCTCAGCCTCTCTCAGCACATCCTGGTCCACAGAAGGAGCATTTACAGCCAGTACCGCTGTCCTGAAAGGCCTGCCATAATGCTCTTCCAGCATCTTTGCCGCCTGCTGTGGCTGGCCTGCGGCAACCGCCTGCGCAAAAGGCCGCCTGCAAAGCCTGCAATGGACAGCCACACCGTAATCTGCGCACAAAACGACCACATCTGCCCCGTATTCAGCCGTCTTTTTGGTCGTGATGGACGCTTTTCCGCCAAAAGTGCGCCCTGCCACGACAGCAGCCAGGGCCACGAAGTTCTCCCTGCTCATTGCCTCAAGCCAGCCGGCACTGACACGCTCGGAAGAGGTCACATTGTCGCCAAAGAGCTCGCCTGCATTGAAATCATCGGGCTGTACGGCATTATTGACGACAACGGCATCCTTCAAAAGCACCTTCCTCTGCAAAAGCTCATCGAGATTTCTATCAAAGGACTTGAGCTTAGGGTGCAGAAGCAGGGGAATATAGACGTGGACATCCTTTGTTGCGCCGATACGGTATACCCTGTCAGTGGCCTGCGCCTCACGTGCCGGATTCCAGTGGCGTTCCAGGTGAATCACGTTATTGGCACCGGTAACAGTCAGGCCGACGCCTGCGGCCAGCGGCGACATGCAGATAATCTGAAAGCCTTCCCTGCCTTCAAACTGGCGGATAAGCTGTATGCGGGTGGCAGCGCCCCTGCGGGAAACAGAGGCAACCGAGGGCGTATCGCCGTTTACGATGGAGATGTCCAGCTGGAAAATGAGCCTGAGCGCATATGCCAGAAAGAGCTGCAGCTTTTTGTTGATGACAAAGATGATGACCTTTTCATCGCGCCTGCGTATTTCCTCAAGGATATCCAGCAAAAGGGAAAGCTTTGCCGACCTGCGCAATTCAGCCTCAGCCTCGCTTCTGCTGCGGCACCGGCGTGGCTCTCCCTCAAGGAGCGCCGGATGCAGCGAGACATCGCGCAGCCTGCGCAGGCTTGGGAACAGGACCTCCTTCAGCCTCCTGGCATTGCCTGACTTTTTGACATCCAGTACCGTGGCAACCACGCTGTTGTACCGCAGAAGCTGTTCCCCTGACATGACCGCGCAATAGGCGTTGTCTGTTCCGCCATTATGAACTGTTTTGGACGGCAGGCCTTCCAGCTTTTCCTCCTTTGAGCGGCACATCATAAAAGGGCCGACCCTGGATCGGAGCTCCCTGCCAAGCGACATTTTAAGGTCAGTTTTCTCAGCCTCAGAAGCTGCCCTGCTTATGGGGGAAAGGTAGCGGCGGTTGAACTGCTGAAAGGATCCCAGCACCCCGGGCAGGATGGTATCAAAAATGGACCAGAAATCCTTCAGGCTGTTCTCCACCGGCGTTCCGGTCATGGCCAGGCGAAAATCGGCATTGAGGGCCTTGGCAGCACGGGATTTGAGGGCATTGGGATTTTTGATCTCCTGCGCCTCGTCAAAAATGACGCAGCTCCAGCTGACCAGGCTTAAGGAAAACTGGTAGTCGCGCAGGGTGTTGTAATTGGTAAGGACAAGGCGCCCGGGGATGTCCAGCCGCTCCCAGCAGCACTTTTCCCGTTCGCTCAAAAACTCAGGGGGTTCCCCTACTGTCAGGGCATAGCGCCCTGATTCAAGGGACGGCATATCGTATCTGCCATGCGCCCTGCTTTCGTTCATTCTGCAGTCCCTGCGCCTGAACCTGGCCAGATCCCTGCCGGCCTGCAGGACTACGATGTCCCTGAACGGCCCCGGCGCATCCTTGAAGACCCGCCTTATTTCCTGCTGCCAGTTTTCCAGCAGCACCACCGGCATGACCGCAAGGACAGGCTTGTCCCGATCTGTGCCTCTCACTTTGTCAAGATAGACATTCAAAGCGGCCAGCACCATAAAGGTCTTGCCAAGCCCCATGTCATCGGCAAGAAGGCCGCCATGATACGGCTGCCTTGCCTTTTGCGAAAGAAGTGGCCCCATCAGGCCAAGTATCCACCTTGTCCCCTCTTCCTGGTAGTCCTTGAAGGTATAGCGCAGCGCCTCCTTATGCAGGTCTCCCTGGTAGAAAGGCATCTTGTCAGGAGCAGCAATCTTGTCAGGCTCATCCTCGTCATGCTTGTCGATGGCCGTCGTGATCCTGACCCTTGGTTCGCTCAGGCCGCCAAGGCCGTCAGCGGCAATCTTTGCCCTGACAGC
>JAUMVQ010000101.1:4472-6964 GCA_030530085.1 Desulfovibrionaceae bacterium
GATATAGGCAGGACAACGATATAGTCTGCGAAGCGTATATACCCCTTTCCTGCACGCAAGGCCTCGTGTATTTTCCTTTCAAGTTCCTGGAGTTCTTCCTCTGAGGAAATGAGCTCAGCCAGGGCCGACAGGGGAAGAACGGTATTTTCGCCAGCCTCAAACCACTGGCATCCGGATTCGTCCCTGCAACCGAAATACGCCTTCTTAAATATCTCCATGCCATGCATGCGCAACGAGAAGCCGTTCTCAAGGTTGACAAGGGAGGCATTGAGATAGGCAGACGGGCATTCAAAAAACTTCTTTCTTTCCTTTCTGGAAATATGCCGTACTGATAGAATTTCATGGACGGCTTCGAGCTGCTTTGTGTCCAGAAGGACTATGGTTGAGCCGACGCGCAGGGTACTGCCCCCGCCTTCCAGCTGCCCTAGCCTGTCCCCTACCTCTTCAGGAAGCATGTTTTCGCCGAGATCGGGGACAAGGCTCATATCGCCGCTGTCGCTGTCCAGGATGGCTACACCGACATCCTGCGGCATGGAAACGGAAATCCTGCCATAGCGGCGCAGGTCAATGCTCAAACCCTCTTTTTTAGCCTGCTGCAAGGTGTACACAAGGCGCAGGTTGTCTGCCTCTGTCCTGGTTCCGGAAGGAATGCCCTTGTGCTTTTCCACAGCCTGCAGGGCAGTCCACTGCAGGGCATCGGGCAGGTATTGCTTGCCGCCTGCCTTGAGAAAAGGCCCTTCCAGGCTGTAGCTGAAACCGGACCTTTCGCCAGGCAAAATAAGCTTAAGCTCAAGGGAAAAATCAGGCCTGTCCGTTATGCCGCGCACACGGACTTCCATGGATCCTGGCCAGGCCGGGGGCAGGTTCAGGATGTCGCGGGCATTGTCGTCAAGACGGCACAGGATGTCCGATGGTACATGAACGGCACTGCCGTCAGAGGAGGCCTCCCCGGATTCTGCCAGCAGCTGCAGGAGAAGGCGCTGATAGGCAGCAAGGCATTCTGACAGGGACAGGGCCTCCGCACCGGCAGGCAGCACGAAGGAGAGCCCGTCGCCGGTATTGCGCCATTCACAGGCGGGGACACTGTCCTGGGTATCTGTCCTTTGGGCGTCATTATGAAGCAGGCGAGAAATAAATCTGAGCATCAATAAAATTCTGTACTATCGGGCATAGTCATAAAAAAATATCGCCATACATTGCTGCAATTCCGTATCTTCTAAGGGTATGTACCAGCCACCACTTCCAGGGATCACCTATATGGCTGCGGGAGAAGTCCCTTACATTAAACTCCCTTTCATACGCATTTTCCAGCTCCGTCCTCAGCAGACTATCCGAAATGGTAACATTCGAGAAGTTCTCATAATTCAGCACATCATTCAGCACAGATCTCTGTGGAATCCTCTCCATGATTTTCAATTTAAAACTGAATGTACCCTCTACTATATGCAACTTGCCGGATGGCGCATTACTGGCCATGATTTCCAGATAAAAGACGGCAAGATGTTTATCTCCTGACATTTTAATAAAATTAAATTTTTTCTCTGCATAAGAGCGTCTGACATATCTTCTGACTTCCTCTCCCAGGAAGAGATGGGTCTGAATGATTAAATCCTTCTTGAACAGCCAGCGAAGATATTTCTCACGGTCAGGATACATGCGCGCCAGGTCTTCATGCCTGGATTCGCCGACATAGCCTCTGCATATCTGCAGAAAGAGCTCAAGATCCACCTTTGTCAGCCATTTGAGCATACATTGTATGTAAGCTTCTCCCAGTGGCTGCCACCACATTGCGAACGAGCGCGCACTCCTGGCCACGCGCGGATCACCGCCAATGGCCAGTATGGTATCCATCCAGAAATCTTCCGGCTCTGCTCCGGCCTTCTTCAGCTTGTCAATAAGAGTGGTTATGACCTTATGTCCGAGCCTGTAGTGTTCATCAAAATACTCTCTGGCCACCTCTTCCTGCCTGACCAGCATAAGCAAATCATCCTGCTGGTTCGGAACAAGATTTTCAAGTCTCTGAAGATAGTAGGCCTGCTGGGCTTTCTGAAAAAAGCGCGAATCAGCCGGAATACTGTATTCTTCAGCCACATGTGAAGGCTGGGTGTTTTGCCATTCTGCCTCTTTCACTAAAAAAATATGACCGTTATTATCAAAGAACATATCGCGCCTGGAAATCAGGTTTTGCATGCCAAACATAAATTCCCCGGCTTCATACTTACCCAGCTGACGGCGCAAAAGCTGTCCCAGTTCCCTATACTCGTCCAATTTGTCATAATACTTAAAAAAAAGCAGGCACAGTTCCCTCAATGGCAGGCGGCTCAGCCTCCTGCGTCCGGATTCAGCAGCAAGTCGTTCTATATGCTCAAAAAGAACCCTGCACGGAGGGACATCCTTGAAAAAATCTTCACTGTTCCAGAGAGTAATGAGCGGACGAATGTAGGAAGGCTTTACCATAACATCTATGATGTCGTTATAGGACTTTCTGATAC
>JAUMVQ010000102.1 GCA_030530085.1 Desulfovibrionaceae bacterium
TTCCTACGGCGGTGCCGATACTGCTGGTGTAGCCCGTGCCACCCAGCCGACGGATTTGCGTATCATCAGGGTCCCCTGTTCAGGCCGCATTGATCCCCTCTTCATCCTGAGGGCGCTCATCAATGGCGCAGACGGCGTCCTGGTCTCAGGCTGCCATCCCAATGACTGCCACTACTCTGCAGGCAACTTCTATGCACGCCGCCGCCTTGAAATCCTCAAGCATTTCCTGCCGGTGCTGGGCATAGACGACAGGCGCTTTGAATACACCTGGGTTTCTGCCTCAGAAGGCGCACGCTGGCAGCAGGTTGTGACCAGCTTTACGGACCGCATCCACAAGCTGGGACCTGCTCCCAGGCTTGAAGATGCCGAGCCCCTGCTCAAGATTGCTGATATGGCGCTGACTCCCCTGCGCCCCCTGGGCACAGGACAGAAGGCTCCCCTGGATCAGCTGAAAGCAGCCATCAAGGAACGCCTCCCCGAGCTGGATGTGGTCATCGGCTGGCAGAAGGGCTATGACGATGCCCATACCGTGCCGCTCTTCATGCACACGCCCGAGGATGTGGACCGCCTTGTGTGGGGACCTCTGAACGTCAACAACCCCGCAACCTATATCAATACCTATATAGGGCGCACAGTGCCGGTCGATAAGGTGAAGAAAATCGGCGTCGTGGTCAAAGGCTGCGATTCCAAGTCCGTTGTCGAGATGCTTCAGGAAAAGCTCATCGACAGGGAGAACATCGTTCTCTTTGCCCTGCCCTGCGAAGGCACTTTCGACATGGCCCGCATAGACCAGGCTCTTGGCCGCTACACCAAGATTGATGCGGTTGAGTATGACGAAGCCGGCATCAGCATCACGGCCGACGGCAAGACACAGCGTTTCTGCATAGCAGACTATGCCCAGGGCAAATGCTACAACTGCTCCATGCCCCTGGCCAAAACTGCCGATGCCTCCTTCGGCGAGGCTCCGGAAATCACCGGCACGCCGGTGACGCCTCCGGAACTTGCCATGCTTGATGCGATGAGCCTCAAGGAACGCTTCTCTTTCTGGAAAGGAGCCATGGAACGGTGCCTGCGCTGCTACGCCTGCCGCAATGCCTGTCCTCTCTGTGTCTGCCGCGACCAGTGCATAGCCGAAACACGCGACCCGCACTTTGTCAGCCAGGAAGACACTGTCAGGGAGAAGCTCTTCTTCCAGTACATTCATGCAACGCATCTGGCAGGACGCTGCACAGGCTGCGGCGAATGCCAGCGCGCCTGTCCTGTAGGCATTCCGATTCTCGCCCTGCGTCAGCAGATGAACAGAGCCATTGCCGAAATTTTTGACAACTACAAAAGCGGCATGGATGCGGAGGCCACGCCTCCCCTGCTTGGCTATATGGTTGACGAAAAGAATATCAAGCAAAGAGAGCTGTAGAGATGAGCATATATCGCTTCGCCAAGCCGTCCGACCTGCCGGGGTTACTCGCCTATCTTGCAAAGGACAACAGGGTGCTTGTTCCCGTTGCCAGGCCGGCCGTCAAAAAATCCGTTGTCTTTTCCGAATGGAAGCCGGGTACAGAATTTACCCTGGACAAGGCAACAGTTCCTGCCAAGGATGCAGTCCTGCCGAGATGCGAGACTCTTGTCCGCTATGAAAAAGTCCGTGACGAGGAACATCCCGATCTTTTCAAGCTGCAGCTGGACGACACGCCTGAGGCCCAGCCCACCGTTGTGTTTGCATGCCGTTCCTGTGATGCCAGAGGCTATGCCACCCTTGACCGCCCCTATCTGAAAGGCCCCTTCAAGGATCCATACTACGAGGCGCACAGGACAGGCCTTACTGTTATCACGCTGACCTGCAACAGCGGCTGCAGCACCTGTTTCTGCCACTGGGTTGGTGCCGGCCCCTCCTCTCCCGAAGGATCCGACATCCTCATGACCGAGGTTGCAGACGGCTTTGTGCTGCAGTCAGTCACTGACAAGGGCCAGGCTGTCCTTGAACAATCCGCCCTCAAGCCCTGCACTCCTGAAAAAGAGCAGGAAATGACCGAGACACGCAAAAAGGCGTGGCAGACCCTGGGAGAAAAGCCGGATCTTACGCTGGCTCCTGACAAGGTCCTGGGCCGCTTCAAGGATACTGCTTTCTGGGAAAAGGCGTCAGAGCGCTGCCTTTCCTGCGGTGCCTGCACCTATTTCTGCCCCAGTTGCTACTGCTTCAACATCACTGATGAAGGCTCAGGCATGGGACAGCCGGGACGCCGTATCCGCACCTGGGACAACTGCATGAGCTATCTGTTCACGCGTGAAGCCAGCGGCTACAATCCCCGTCCTGCCAAGAGCGACCGCATGCGCCAGCGTGTCACGCACAAGTTTGCGACCTATCCCGAAAACTGGGGCGCTTTCTCCTGTATGGGATGCGGGCGCTGTATCACAAACTGCCCGGCACATATTGATATACGCAGCATCGTCCTGGATGCCATGGCGGACGAATAAGGAGTAGGCAATGGCAACAAAAAACACCAAGTCACAGACAAAGAAAAACAAGTCTAGTGCGGTGAAGCCGGCTGCCCGTACAACTGGTGCCATGGCCGGTTCCGCACAGGAAGCCGCATCCGGCGCTGCTGAAGAAGCAAAGACTGCCGCAGCTGCTGCTCCCAAGGGTAAAAAGCCTGGCAAGGCCGCTGCCGCCAAGGGAAAGGCTGCTGCAAAAAAGACAGCTGCCAGTCCTGAAAAGAAGCCGGCCGAAGCTCCTGCCGTCAAGGAAGAAGCCAAAGCTCCCGCTGTCAAGGAGCAGGCTGCTCCGGCAGTGAAGGAACAGGCTGTAGCTCTTGCCGTCAAGGAAGAGCCCAAGGCTCCTGCTGTCAAGGAACAGGCTGCCCCGGCAGTAAAAGAGCCGGCCGAAGCGCCCGCAGCAAAGGAAGAGCCCAAGGCTGCTGAGCCTGAAAAAACAGCTCCTGCCAAGGATGGCGCCATCGCTGCAAAAATTCTGCTCAAGCCCAACAAGGACGGAAGCAAGATTACCGCAGTTGCACCGCGTCCTGAAATCAAGGGCAATCCGTACAAGCCCATGGTCTGCACAGTCCTTGAGGTTATCCGCGAAACAGCCAACATCAAAACGTTCCGCGTTGGCATAGACGACCCCGAAGTGGCAAAAAATTTCCATTTCGAGCCTGGCCAGGTGGGACAGCTCTCTGTTTTCGGAACAGGCGAGTCTACCTTTGTTATCAACACGCCTCCTTCCGTGAAGGACTACCTGCAGTTTTCCGTTATGATGGCAGGCGAAGTAACCACTGCCATCCATAACCTGAGCAAGGGCGACAAGGTAGGTGTTCGTGCCCCTCTGGGCCGCCCCTTCCCCTATGACCTGTGGAAAGGCAAGGATCTCTTCTTCATTGGCGGCGGCATAGGCATGGCTCCTATCCGTACCATCATGATGCACTGCCTTGAGCACAAGCAGGACTACGGCACTATCAGCCTGCTCTACGGCGCCCGTTCGCCGCAGGATCTGACCTACCAGTATGAGCTTGACAGCTGGATGGCAAATCCAGATCTCAACTGCACGCTGACCATTGACCGCGAGGCCGAGGGCTGGCCCCACAAAGTCGGCATGATCCCCAACGTCCTGCGCGAGATTGCTCCCAAGGCTGACAACTGCGTAGCAGTTCTCTGCGGACCGCCAATCATGATCAAGTTCACGCTCATGGCCCTGGATGAACTGGGATTCTCCCATGAGAACGTGTACACAACGCTTGAAAAGCGCATGAAGTGCGGCATAGGTATCTGCGGACGTTGCGGCATAGGCGGCAAATACGTCTGCCTGGACGGCCCCGTGTTCTCCCAGAAGGAACTGGACGAACTTCCGCCCGAACTCTAAGCCGTAAACGCTATATATTTAAAGCCCCGCATACGCTGGATACAGCGTATGCGGGGCTTGTCTTTATCCCGAAGGACCAGAAAATAATCTCGCAAGACTGATATCAGCCAGAGCCGCTAATCAACGAAGAAGACCTCCCATAACTAGGCACATATGCAGTGTTCGCAGAGCAGGCACTAGTATAGAGGGCTGAGTCCAAGTGCCTCAAGGACATGCAGATGCGATTCCCTTATGCGGACCAGTTGCCAGTCTCCTCCGTCAATGCGAATCTTTCTGGCGCATTCCAGTACAGACATGATTTCCCCAAAGGTGCGTGTGGAAAGGAGTTTTGCGTCGTCAAAGGCCTTGATCAGGCGAAAGACGAGCACAGAGGCCAAAAAATTGCAGAATTCACTGCCTGCGGCATAGCAGTCATCCTGCATGCTCATATCGTCCGCTTCGCATGCTGACTTGCAGCAGCGCATGACAAGTTCTATCTCAGGCAGCTTTTCGCAGGCCATATAGGGAATCTCAGGGGGCAGATCCAGGCTGCATTCCCAGACGATGGTTCCGAATTCTTTTTGCTTCCTGCTAAATTCTGCAAAATTGTAGGTATTGTTTTCCCTGGCCAGGCTAAGCCACTCCTTTTCCTCCCTGTGCGCCTCCTGGGAGTCACGGTACGAATAGAGCCATGTACCTCGCTTAAGACACTCTTCCTTGCGGCAGGTAATGCAGTCATATCCCTTGAGAACTGCGCTAAAATCCAGCATATGGTGCTGCTCAATGAGCTTTGAGCCCCGGCTGACCGGCTTCAGGCAGTGCAGATTTTTATCGTGCTCCGGGGATTCCTGCGCCCAAGACTCAGGTTCGCCTTTGCCAGCAACAAAGAAGCCGCATGCAATGCTGTTCTTTTCGACAAACTCACTGAAGGAAGCGGCATCCAATCCGCCGTCAGGAAAACACTGGGAACAGACCAGATCCATCTCATCCAGATCAAAGGCATACATGACAGAAACAGCACGGCTTTCCCTTGCCCCTGCCCTTCTTGTCAAAGCAGGAAGAGCGATTCCCCCTGAAACATCTGGTTCCTGAATACAGCCTATGAGCAGATGATGCTCCCTGGCTGACGATGCCCTCTTCTGCATGAAACCTGACATACTGGACGGATTTCTGCCAATGCATTTGAGAAATGTGCGGACCGCATCCTCTGAGAAGTCAGCGCCCGGATACAGTTCGGACAAAAAGCTGTTTTCGTAGGCGTCCCTTAATTCATAGTCCCTGATACCTTCATTGCAGGCCCTGATAATTGCGATGCAGCACATCCTCTCTGCATCTTCCTGGCTGTACCCATCCAGAAGGTCCTGCATCACGCTCTTAAAAAGCCTGTCGCTCAAGACAGCATTTCCCCAGTCCTTCATGTCAGCCGGGGTAGCGGCTGTATTGTGAGCTGTATTTTCAGGCGTCTTTTCAGGGAGCGGAATGTACCTGCCGTCAACGATATGCCCGATTGTCGGTCCGTTGACCGGCTTTCTTTTGCCATCCACGTATTTGCAGCCGATCCGTTTCCGGACAGCATAGCGGTCCTTGTTTTTCCCATAGGCAATGACAATGGTATTCACAGGCCTCGGTACTTTCCTGACCTCTTCCGGTATCGGCATTCTCGTTTCTCCTTTAGGCTAGCGTGATTGTTGCCGCCCCAAACGCGTCGGATACTTGCCGCAGATAAAGGCGAACTGTCTGCAATGTTTGACGAAGAGGCACGGGTACAACGGGCTGCAAAGAATAAGACAGTATTATTAAGACTATTGCCGACTCGTTAAAATAGGAGTGCCCCTAGGGAGTTGGTACATTCCCTAGGGGCATCGTTGCTGAACTAAAAATTCTGCGGCGAACTGCCTTTCCGAGCCAGGCCATGTACCGAGAATACAGGGCTTTTTCTGCGTTAAACTGAAAGACTTAAGGACCGCCTGAAAAGACAGGCAAAGGCAGAATGAACGGTCTACCTGATGCGGCAGTTGCCGTCTGCACAATCCTTGGTGGAAACAACAGGCGTAAGCTGCACAAGCACAATGCGCTCTTCCTCAGAGCCCTTCCTGTCGGCAATCAGCGTCACGCGCATCAGGCCGGAAGGCAGGGGATCTGCAGAATAGGCCGTAAACACGCCGTTTCCCGTAATCATGCGCACGGAACCAGCCGTTGATTCACGGGTGTTCTTCAGACGCACTTCCTTGACAATAAGGCGTCCCGTCTGCAGGGAATCCAGAAAATGGTCCTTGTCCTGGATATGGCCGTTTGAGCCTATAAATATAAAGTTGGAAGACAAAACAGTGTTGAGCTCAGGCAAATCCCTGCCCAGGAGCGCCTCCACAAAGAGGTCAGCTACATCGGGACGGGCATACGCACGCTCTGCTGAAGCGAACAGAAAGACGGAACACAGAGAGAATATGACAGCCCTCAGGAAACGTGTCTTAAGCATATATTGACTCCTGACTTCTATGATATCGGCGTACTTGCTTTAAAGGCGCATTAAAAGCCCTTTTCAAGAGGAGGCCAGACAAAGCAGTCATCCCCTGTCTCTGCCCTTTCCCTGCCTGCATCACGCACGCTGGCACGGCGTCCGCAAAGGGTAATACGGCCTTCGGCAAGCCATTGAAGCGCCTGCGGATAGATCCTGTGCTCCAGAACGTGTATTCTCGCCATAAGGTCTTCCTCATGGTCCCCGTCCTTGCAGGGCACAGCGGCCTGTATAATGACCGGCCCTCCGTCCACTTCTGCCTCGACCAGGTGCACAGTGCATCCTGACAGTTTGACCCCGTAGTTCACTGCATCGCGTCCGGCATGCACGCCGCCGCCAAAGGCCGGCAGGAGCGCGGGGTGCAGATTGAGCACGCGCCTGGGGAATTCCTTGAGAAATTCCTCGGTAAGGACACGCATATAGCCTGCCAGAACGATTACCTCGGCACCGCTGTCCTTAAGGGCTGCGGCCATATAGCGGTCGTACTCCTCCCTGGAAGCGTATTTTTTATGATCCAGCATCATGGCAGGGATGCCGGCCTGGCGGGCCCTCTCCAGGACCCTGGCTCCGGGACGGTTGCTGAAGATAAGCCGTATGTCCACATCAAGCACGC
>JAUMVQ010000103.1:0-739 GCA_030530085.1 Desulfovibrionaceae bacterium
GCCCAATTTGATGTGGGAAAAGTCTCCCTGGAAAGGGAGCTGAGTAGATACCTTTTTCATTCATCTTAGGCTAACGTCCTAACCTACTCCTTAGCCTGTGTGATCTGCCCCTGATAACTGTCTTGTTTTTTCAGCAAAGCAAACGTATTCTTCCCCCATACGTCCTCCGGTGCCTGCGTGCTGCTTATGCGCCGCTGTTTTTCCTTTGCGGGAGAGAAGCTTTTTGTTTTGCAGGCTGCCGGACAGAACGTGCGTACTAAATATCAGTTCAGCCCTTTCCCCCAGGAGATAATGTAAATGGGTACCGGAATTACTCTTTCCGAACAAGGCACTCTGCTTGTTCCCGACGATCCTATTATTCCCGTCATTGCCGGTGACGGTGTCGGTCCCGATATCTGGAATGCATCCAGGCCTGTCTTTGAGACGGCTGTTGCCAAGGCTTATGGCGGCAAGCGCCAGATTTGCTGGCTTCCGGTCAGGGCCGGTGAGGACTGCTGGAAGGAAACGGGCGAATTTGTGCCGGATGAGACCATGGAAGCCATCACCAAGTACCGTGTGGCTTTGAAAGGACCTCTGAGCACCCCCGTAGGCAAGGGCTTCCGCAGCGTGAACGTCCTGCTGCGCAGGCTGTTTGACCTCTATGCCTGCATCCGCCCCTGCAGCCACATTCCCGGCGTGCCCAGCCCTGTCAAGGATCCCGATGCCGTCAATATGGTTATTTTCCGCGAGAATACAGAAG
>JAUMVQ010000103.1:749-6918 GCA_030530085.1 Desulfovibrionaceae bacterium
GTATGCCGGCATCGAATGGGACAAGGGCACAGAAGAATGTGCCAAGGTCATTGCCCTGATAGAGGAGCTGACTGGCCGCGAGCTGCGCAAGGACACTGCCATCGGCATCAAGCCCATAAGCGAAACCGGCTCCAAGCGCCTGGTGCGCATGGCCATCCAGTACGCCATTGACCATAAGCTGCCCAGCGTGACCCTCGTCCACAAGGGCAATATCATGAAATTTACAGAGGGCGGCTTCAGGCGCTGGGGCTATGAGTGTGCTGCCGAGGAATTTGGCGATGTGACGATCACCGAGGAAGAGGTGTACAAGAACGGCGGCACCGTGCCTGCCGGCAAAATCGTCATCAAGGACCGCATCACCGATGCCATGTTCCAGCAGATCCTGCTGCGTCCCCGCGAGTACAGCGTCCTGGCCATGCCCAATCTCAACGGCGACTATATGTCCGACGCCCTGGCTGCCCAGGTAGGCGGCCTTGGCATGGCTCCCGGTTCCAACGTGGGCGACGGCTATGCCATTTTTGAGGCCACCCACGGCACAGCACCCAAGTACACTGGTCTGGACAAGATCAACCCCGGCTCCATGATGCTGAGCGGCGCCCTGATGCTGGACTTCCTTGGCTGGAAGGAAGCAGGAGACCTGGTGCGTTCAGGCATAGCCGGTGCAGTGGCCAGAAAGACTGTGACCTACGATCTGGCCCGCCAGATGGAAGGTGCTACTGAAGTAGCCTGCTCTGCCTTTGGCAAGGCTGTCTGCGAAGCCATGTAGCAAATCTGACTGAAATGCAGTGCTGCCCTCTGGCTTAAGCCAGCATTGCCTTAAAAATACAAAAAGGCTGTCCCGGCATGTTTTTGATCATGTCAGGACAGCCTTGCTGTTTTTGTCCGGAATTCCGGCTGATTTTTACATATAGTGCACAGTCTCTGCCAGATCCTTGCGCTTGCCGTGATTGGGCAGGGGGCCTGTGCCTTCTGCGGCATAGCCCAGGTCCAGGAGCATGAGGATATCCTCATTTTCGGGAAGCCCCAGGATTTCATGGGCTTTTTCCGGATCAAAGTTATTGATCCAGCAGCTGTCCACGCCGGCATTGCAGGCGGCCAGCATCATGTGGGTTGCCACAATGCTTGCATCCTCTATGCCGCTGTCCCTTTTGCCGCCAGGGTAGGTGTAGACGTTTGTTTTATCGAAGGCTACCACCAGTACGGTGGCAGCACCGTAGCGGCAGGGCGTGATTTTGTCGATTTTGGCCAGTCCTTCCTCAGAACGGACAACATAAATTTTTTGTTCCTGCAGGTTTTTGGCAGTGGGCGCAAGGCGTCCGGCCTCAAGAATGTTCCTGAGGCTTTCTTCGGAAACGGGCCTGCCGTCATATTTCTTGCAGGAATAGCGCTGGCTTACAAGATTGGTGAATTCCATAACAGATTCCTCCAGCAGATGGTATGGGACAGAATATCTGCCCTTCTGTTTATTTAAGGTAGTATTCTGTTCCCGGTCGTCAAGGGATCATGGCACTCTGTATTGCCCTGGCATCAGCAGCCTGCCGCAAGGCCGTCGCCCCTGGGATCGGCTGCGCCGCGGAGAATATGGCGCACATGTGCCGGTGCCCCCTCTGGCTTTCTCTCTATAAGGATGGCGCCTGCATGTCCCATGAGGTCGGTGTAGTCGTCCACGCGCTCAACAGCATGGCCGCGCCTTGCAAGTTCGTCGCATATGTCTTGCGGGATGCGCCCCTCAAGCTTCAGGCTGTTGCTTTCTGCGCCCCAGGAGCGTCCGTAGAGCCAGCGCGGCGCATCAACGGCTTCCTGCGGCGTCATGTGGTAGTCCAGGATGCGGGTGACAAGGGCGGCCTGCGTCTGCGGCTGTCCTTCCCCGCCCATGGTGCCGTAGACAAGCACAGGGTGCCCGTCCTTGAGGATCATGGGCGGATTGAGCGTATGCATGGTGCGCTTGCCGGGCTCAAGCGTGTTGACGTGATCAGGATCAAGGGAGAAGAAGCAGCCCCTGTTCTGCAGAAGGACGCCGGTGCCCTTGGGGATGATGCCTGAGCCAAAGTCCATGTAGATGCTCTGTATGAGCGAGACGGCATTGCCCTCTGCATCGACAACGCCCAGCCATATGGTATCGCCCTTGGGAGAGAGCAGGGATGAAAAGGACTGCGCCCTTTCCATGTCAATTGCGGCTGCGGCCTTCTTTGCATGTTTTTTGGACAGCATTTTTTTCAGGGGGATTTTGACAAAGTCTGGATCGCTGACAAAGCGGTCCCTGTCCGCAAAGGCCATCTTGGTGGCCTCTGTCATGAAGTGGTAGTAGTCTGCGCTCCCATGCCCAAGCTTTGCACAGTCTGCCGTGTTCAGCATGGCCAGAATCTCAAGGGAGGCGACGCCCTGGGTATTGGGCGGCAGGTTGCAGGCCGTATAGCCGCGGTAGTCAGTGCTTATGGGGTCAACCCAGTCGGCAGTGTGTTTTTTGAAGTCCTTGCCAGTGAGCAGGCCGCCTGCCTCAGAGAGGCCGTCCAGCAGCTGCCTTGCTGTCAGGCCCTCATAAAAGTCCCTGGGGCCGCGCTCGGCAAGCTGCATCATGGTTTTGCGCAAATCAGGCTGCGCCAGGATATCCCCGCACTGGTACGGGCGGCCGTTTTTAAAGAACGTTCTGGCAAATTCGGGGAAGCGCTGCAAAAAAGCCTGCTCAGTGTCCGCCTTGTCCGTATCGCGCTCAAGCCAGCTGCCAAGATTGGCAGAGACAGGAAAGCCGTTGCAGAGTTCTATGGCCTCCTCAAGCAGGGAATACCAGGAAAAGGTGCCGTGCATGGCTTTTTTTGAATAGTTGAAAGCTTTTTCCCAGCCTGAGACCATGCCCGGGACGGTGATGGCAGCCAGGGGGCCGCGGGACGGTATTGCCGTCCTGCCCTGGTACACAGACCGCTTTACCTTGCGTCCGGCCCTGCCTGAGGCGTTCAGCCCGCGCGCCTCGCCTGTGGCAGCATTGTGGATGAGCCAGAAGCAGTCTCCTCCGAGGGTGCACATCTGCGGATAGACCACGGTGAGCACAGAGGCTGCCGCAATGGCTGCCTCTATGGCATTGCCTCCGCTGCGCAGGATGTGCAGCCCTGCCTGGCTTGCCAGATAATGGGGGGTAGTTATCATGGCATTGAGGGTCATGGGATTGTAGCGCTGAGATGGTGTCATGCTGTTGCTTCCTTTTTGTACCGGGGGATGGATGCTGCTGAGGCAGTTTTTCAGCCTCTCCTTATTCTTTCCTTGTTTAATAAGAAACTGTCAAGGCACGCGGCTGGCAGGCAGTTTCCTGACAGGATCTTGAGAATGGCTGTCTGTTGTGCTAGGGAAAAGACTGCCTGACAGGTATTGAGAGTATGGTGCGGGACTTTCCTGTCCGTATCCGGAGGCAGAAGAGTCCCCGGGATTATTTGTGGATCTTCTCTGTGGCCTGCTATGGCAGGTACGTCCAAGCGCGATAAGGAGGGAGTACGGGAGGCTGCAAGTCTCCTGTACATGGCACTATATGGCTGAAGAGAAGAATACACCGGACAGGCAGGCAGAGCCGCCTGTGCTTGAGCTGCAGGGCCTTGGCAAGACCTTTAGGATCGGGTCAGCCCTGATCAGGGTTTTGAAAGATATAAATCTCACCATTAAAAAGGGCGAGATATACGGCATTATCGGCCGCAGCGGCGCAGGAAAGAGCACGCTTGTGCGCTGCATCAACATGCTTGAGCCGCCCACAGAGGGCAAGGTGCTCTTTGAAGGGCGCGACATGGGAGCGCTGAAGAGCAGCGAGCTCAATATCATGCGCCGTTCCATGGGCATGATCTTTCAGCAGTTCAACCTGCTTATGCAGAGAACTGCTCTGGACAACGTCTGCTTCCCCCTGGAACTGGCCGGCGTCAGCCGCAAGCAGGCCAGGGCCCGCAGCATGGAGATGCTTGAGCTGGTCGGCCTTGCCAAGTACGCACAGTCCTATCCGGTGCAGCTTTCCGGCGGGCAGAAGCAGAGAGTGGCCATTGCCCGCACCCTTGCCACCAACCCCAAGGTTCTTTTGTGCGATGAGGCAACCTCTGCCCTCGATCCTGAGACTACTGACTCCATCCTGGCCCTCCTGCGTGACATTAACCAGACGATGGGCATCACGGCAGTGATCATCACCCATGAAATGGATGTCATTGAAAAGCTCTGCCACAAGGTAGCCATTATCAGCAAGGGCGTCATTGCCGAGACCGGCACTGTCAACGAGGTCTTCTTCCATCCCCGTACCGACATCGCCAGGCGCCTGGTTGTTCCGGAAGCCCTGCATCCGGACAAGATGACGGCAGACAGGCTGTACAGGCTTATCTTTGACGGCCAGTCCAGCTACGAGCCGGTTCTTTCCAATATGGTCCTGGCCTCAGGCCAGCCCCTTAATGTCATGTATGCCTCAACCCGCGACATAGGCGGCAAGGCCTTCGGACAGATGGTGCTGCAGCTTCCTGACGATGAAGAGGCCAGAAAGAAGGTGCTGTCGTACTGCGCCGAAAATCTCATCTATATTGAAGAATACAAAAAGGAGGAAGCAGACCGTGTTTAACGAAGCCCTGATAGCGCTTTTGTGGGAAGGCACGGTGGACACGCTCTACATGACGCTGGCTTCCACCTTTTTTGCCTATGTTTTTGGCATGATGATGGCCCTGGTGCTGGTTGTGACCAGGGCAAACGGCCTGGCTCCGCATCCTGTCATCTACCGCATCCTGGATGTGTTTGTGAACCTTACCCGTTCCTTTCCCTTCCTTATCCTCATGATTGCTGTTATTCCCTTTACCCGCTGGCTGGTGGGGACAACCATAGGGAACAATGCCACAGTTGTGCCCCTGGTTATTGCCGCAGCACCCTTTGTGGCCAGGCTTATAGAGCAGTCACTGCTGGAAGTGGACAGGGGCGTTATTGAGGCAGCGCTCTCCATGGGGGCCAGTACCTGGCAGATTCTCTACAAGGTCTATATCCCCGAGGCCATGCCTTCCCTTATCAACGGATCTGCCATAGCAGCAACAACCATACTGGGCTACTCGGCCATGTCCGGCGCCGTGGGCGGCGGCGGTCTTGGCAAGCTGGCCATCATGTACGGCTATAACCGCTATCAGAACGAGATGATGTTCGCCACAGTCATTCTGCTTATTGTCATCGTGCAGGTTTTGCAGAGTTTTGGCGACTGGGCGACCCATCGTTCTGACAAGCGCAGCATGTGACGCATACGTCACGTCTGCCCGGCAGTTTTTATATCTTTTCCCTGCCTGTTTTTTACAGCAGGGCAGCGACCGCGTACCGGTCCCAAGAGGTCAATTATGCGTCTTTCATCCCTGCTTTGCGCCACCCTGGTGGCCGCCGGCCTGGTCTTTGGCTCAGCTGCGCCCAGCCAGGCAGCCAAAACCCTCCGCATCGGCGCCTCTCCCACGCCCCATGCCGAAATCCTCAAGGCTGCTGCTCCTATCCTGAAAGAAAAGGGCATTAACATTGAAATCGTAGAGTATGCTGACTATGTGCAGCCCAACGTCGCCCTGGACGGCGGCGAGCTGGATGCCAACTACTTCCAGCACAAGCCCTACATGGATGACTTCAATGCCCAGAAGGGCACCAAGCTGCATGCCATGGCCTTCATCCACTATGAGCCCTTCGGCATCTATGCCGGCCGCTGCAAGAGCCTCAAGGACCTGGGCAAGGGATCCATCGTGTCCGTGCCCAATGACACCACCAACGAAGCCCGCGCCCTGCTGCTTTTGCAGGACCAGGGCCTTATCAAGCTCAAGAACCCCAGCCTCAAGTCCACCCGTCTTGACATCGTGGAAAATCCCCGCGGCCTCAAGATTGAAGAGCTGGAAGCTCCCCAGCTGGCCCGTTCCCTTCCCGACGTGGAAGTGGCCATCATCAATGGCAACTACGCCCTGCTTGGCGGCCTGAAGGCCAAGGATGCCCTGGCTCTGGAAGCTGCTGATTCCGAGGCTGCCAACACCTTCGCCAATATCATTGCCGTGCGTGCCGGTGACGAAAACCGTCCCGAGCTCAAGACCCTGTGCGAAGTGCTGAAGAGCGAGCCCATCAAGGAATTCATGAACAAGACCTACCAGGGCGCCGTGCTTCCCAAGTAAGTCCTGATTTTTTGAATTAAAAATTTTATGCCTCCTCTTCAGTA
>JAUMVQ010000104.1 GCA_030530085.1 Desulfovibrionaceae bacterium
ATAATGCTCTCCTGTCATAGCTCGCTCCTTGTCCTAACGCCTTCTGGTCCTTGTCCTTCAGCCTGTTTTCATACCCTTTTGCCCAGGCTATAGGATCAGAAAAGTCATTTCAGCCTTGTCAGCATGACCACGGCTCCCTCAGGTATGGCAGCCGCAATGCCAGCCGGTATGATTGCTGACCATGGCACAAGCACGCTGCCCTGCTTGATGCCGGTGCCGGTCTGCTTTTGGGCCAGATCCCAGACGTCTTTCAGGGGCAGCCTTGTTTTGCCGCTGCTGCCTGTCTTTCCCCAGACATAGAGCACGCTGCCATCAGTTTTCAGATTCCAGTCGCCAAGGGGATCATAGCCCGGTGGAAGGAAGGGGTAAGGATCCGGCAGGCTCATATCACTGCCTGCGCCCGATACAGTTTCCTGTGCAGCTTCCTGTACAGCCTTTAGTCCGGCTTTCTGGGCAGCCCTCTGGTATTGCAAAAAGTTGGCTGCAAGCTCTCTTGCCTCGCTGTCCCTGCCAGGCAGGTGCAGGGCATGCATCATGCCTGTTGCTGTCAGCATGGCCGCAAGGATGGCTGTGTACAAGACAGTATACACCATGCACCTCCCTCTCTTTTTTTGCCTTTGTCCTGCGCCCTCCCTTCCGGATTTTTTCCAGGCATTTCCCGGATTGTCTGGAAGGGAGGGCCTTATGTCAGAACTGCAAAGTACGTCTTATGCGGCTAATGGGCCGTAAAGGCCATGGTGTTGGTGCCGCTCCCTGCATCGTCGCTGCTGCAGAGGTTGGTGGGCACGGTGTCAACCGTTTCTCCGTTGATGGTTATCTTGTCCCAGTTTTCTGCCTGGGAAGAGGCTATCTTGCGGCAGGCATCCTGGCCTATGCTCTTGGCGGAAATGGTAAAGCCGGTAAGCGTGCCAGAGACGCTGACCTCGCCGCCAAGGTTGTGCACTGTGGTGCTGCTGTCCTTGTCCAGCCAGGGATCGGGAATGGCTCCGGCACTGACCAGCTCCGAGGTAATGTCCGCAGCTGCCGAGGACGTTGATCCAAAGCCCCTGGAAGAGGCATAGACTTCATGCACATTGATGCGCAGCAACGCCAGGTTCTCATTGAAGGAGGTGACCCTGGCCGACTCTATGGCCTTGGAGATGGCAAAGGCCGCAAAGCCGAAGACAAGGGAGCCTACGACCAGGGCGCCTAAGACCTCGATGAGGGTAAAGCCGCGCTGCCTTCTGCACTGCTTTTTTTCGGGCAGCTGTTCCCCGGAAAGCTCGCCCATGTGCATTTCTTCCGTGTGCATTTCTTCTTGGGGCTGTTCTTCTTTGGGCTGCGCCTTCTTTTCCGGCTGCGCTGTTTTTTCTGCCAGCGAGCTTATGCCTGCTTCTGACAGCAGATCCGGGCCTGGGACCAAAATGATTTTGCGTTTCAGAACTTGCATGCATTTTCTCCTTGTCTGATGGTTTATGAAGACTGTTTTAAGGTTTTTGCACTGCCATTATTATGGCTTGTATATGTTCTCAGCGGCCTGATTTGGCCGCTGTCAGGGTGGATGGCTGTTTTTTGCACAAGATAAATGTGTATGGCTTGTTGCACAATGTGAAAAAGTCTTTGTCAGATGCCGCCCATGGCACCCACTGCCGAGGTTATTTCTTCCTGTATGCCGAAGAGGCCGCTGACCACCAGGCAGATGGCCAGCGTGACCACAATCATGGCAAGGCTTCCTGCCGTGCGGGCAGTGCGCTCTATCCTTTCCATGCCTTCCTGCAGCATGTCTTCAGCAAGATCAGCCAGCATGGACCTGAAATCAGGCAGGGCAGAGTAGATGGCCAGATCGCTGGCAAGCTGCCTGTCAGGCCAGCGGTCTTTTGCCTGGCACAGGGCCTCGCCTAAGGTGCAGCCCCTGCTGTCAGCCTCTGCCACCTTTGCAAGGTGCGAGGAAAGGTAGGGCGTGGCACTGTCCTGGTCCAGGATGAAGGCTGCTGCCTCGCTCAGCCTGACTTCCCTCTGCGAGAGCAGCATGGCCGTGGCATAGAGCCAGCTTGTGCCGGTGAGCAGCCTGTACACTGACCAGGGCGGCACATGATCCGCAAGGCTTCGTACCCTTCCTGTCCAGCGCGGCAGGGACCAGAGGCTCAATGCTGCACAAAGCACTATGACTAGTCCCAGGGCAAGGCCCTTCCAGGAAGCAATGAAGCAGGAGACTGTATAGAGAAGACAGGCTCCTCCCTTCCAGGCTGCAGGATTGCTTAAAGCAGCAAGCTTGGGCACAAGCACAATGGCTATGGTGGCCAGGAAGGCACAGACTGCAAGCATGAGTGCCAAGGGATAGGAAAGCTCCCTGGCAATGCAGCCATGCAGAAGGCGCCTTTTTTCCAGAAGCTTTGCTGCCCTTGCAAAGGCTGAGGCAAGCGAGGCAGATCCGGCCATGGCGCCTGAGTCTATGAGCATGACTTCTTCTGATGACGCAAAGGGCGCTATGGCTTTGCCAGGGCTGAATCCAGCGTTGAGCCTGTTTCTCATTTCCCTGAACACAAAGGCACAGGCTGCCTTATCCTGCCTGGCCCTCTCTTCAAGGATGAAAAAGCACTTTTCCAGGGGGAGCCTGGTGGTGGCCAGCATCCTGCCTGTCTTTTTCCAGCAGCGTTCGCGCACGCGGTTAGAAAAGACAAGCGGAGCAACAAGGTCTTTAAAAGGCAAATTGTCCTCCTTTATGCCGAAGCCGGTCCTGAAGCCGCAGCCTTAGCCGTGCCCGCAGCTGCGGCTGTTGCAGAAGACTGAGATGCTGCCTGCTTCCTGGTGCGGATGGCTATGTGGATGGCAGCCTGCTTCTTTCTCCTTGCTTCTGCTTCCTCAGGGCTTTCTTCTTCCGTTGTGGCAGCCTTTTTTCTGGTTGTCCCCTGGGCTGTCTTTTTTGCTGTCTTTCTTTCTGTCCTTTTGGCTGTGCTGCCGCTGCCTGCAGTCTCAGGCAGGTCGAAGGCGGCTTTAAGCTCGTCCAGATCCGCATCCAGGGTTGTGCCCAGCCTCTCCTCGCTCAGCACAGGGTCTGCCTCGCCAGAGAGCACTCTCTCCCTTGCCTGGTCAAGGTAGGTCCTGCCGTGAAGTGTATGGCGCCAGTACAAACGTGCTTCCCTTTCCCGGCCCTCGCGCAGCAGGCTGCGAAGCACAGGCTCCCGCAGGGAGACGGCCTCTGCTGCCACCTTCTGGCCAGCCAGCCCCATATGGGAGCAGGCAGGACAGCCCGGGCCGCGCAAACAGATTTTTGCCATAAGCTCTTCCTCAGGTATGGAGGCCGCGGCACCGATGTGTTTTAAGCGTTGCACCAGATCCTGCGGCAGCCTCTGTACTTCCTCGGGATGCTCCTGCAAGGATATCTTGCAGTGCGGGCAGAGCACAGGCACCAGGCGCTGGTAGGTGAGGGCAGTGAGCACGTTCTCGGCACAGATGCTGGCATAGGGCAGGCCCATCTCATGCAGGCGGGTGATGATGGAGAGCGCGGATCCGGCATGCACCGTGGTCCAGATGCTGTGGCCCGTGAGCGCTGCCTGCACCGCAGCCTCGGCAGCCTCCCGGTAGCGCACCTCGCCTAAGAGGATGACATCGGGGTCGGAACGCATCAGTCCTGCCAGGGCTTCCATAAAGGCTCGCCTGCGCTCGTCGTCAGAGACAGACTTGGTCAGCACATTGAGCTGGTGAACCCCGCGGATGGGGTACTCCGGCGGATCCTCAAGGGAGTAGTAGGAACGGGTAGGCGTGTCATGGGCCATGCTCTCCATGATGTTCTTGAGCACTGTTGTCTTGCCGTGTCCCGTGGGCCCTGAGATGATGGTCATGCCGCCAAGCCTGGCACTGTCCTGCAAAAGGGCCTGCTGCTCTTTTGCGAAGCCTAGGCGCGTCAGGCGCTCCTCCATGCTGCCTGCAGTGTCGGCAGCATCGAAAAGAAGGCGCATGGCCAGCACTACGCCGGGCTTGCCGCCATGGGGATCCTGCACAGGCTCTGAGTGCAGGCGCACGGCATAGAGCCCCTCTGGCAGGAAGCTGCTCCCTGCAATGCGTCCGTCCTGTCTCTCATACAGGGAAAAGCCGCCTTCTGTCTGGGAGATCTGGCCCTGGAAGATGGCCCGGATGAGCATGAGGCCCTTTTCTCCGTCAAGCACTTCCTCGTCTGTCATAAAGCCCATGCGCCTGAAGGAGACGGTGGCATAGGATCCCATGCAGGCAATGTGGATGTCGGATGCCTTCTTGTCCCTGGCCCTGGCAAAGAGCTCGCGCACATAGTCATGCACCCAGTTCTCAGGCCTGCCTTGCCTGCCTGGACCTTGCGGATCCGTATCTGGGAGCCTGACGCCAAAGCGCTTCTCAAAGGAGTCGCGGGAGTGCCAGACAAGCTCGGGGAAGGAGTCCTTTGCCTCCCTGCCTGAACTATCCGTGCTTGCCCTGCTTGCCTGGCTTGCTGCCCTTTGCAGCCTGTCAGCCATGGCAAGGTAGAGATCCAGCTCCTCGCTGCCCCTCAGATCTGCTGAAAGGTGGAGCTTGTTCCCCTCAAACCTGGCCCTGGCTGCCAGGGCAGGCGGAAGGCTCTTCTGCCATGCATCCTCTTCTGCGAACCCATCCTCATCTGCAAGTGGGCCCCGGGCACTGCCTGCCATAAAAAGGCTTTTGTCGTACAAAGTGTTAGAGTTTGGGCCATTGAACTGGTCTTGGTACAGGTCCGTGTACCGGCCTTTTGTGTATCCTGTCAGCATCATTCCTCCTATTTCCAGGGCAGGCTCTTGCCGCCTGCCATAACCCTGGTGCGGCTGACGGACTCAATACGCCCAACGCCAGGGACATGGTCCCCGGATCTGACGAGATACCGTCCTTCCCTGGTGGCAATCTCAGCCACAAGGCCCGCTCCCTGGCTGCGCACTGCGATCACAAGGCAGGACTGTGCCTTTTCCTTGTCCTGGCGCAGGGCGGCCACGTCGCCTGCCAGGGCGTCCAGCCCGGCCCTCAGCTCGTCTACAGATTGCTTTAGGGACTGCTTAGGGGAAGGATGTTGGCCGGAAGAGTTCTGAGCAGAAGGATCTGCCATGCCGGCATCTTGTTCGTTTCCTTCCCCGTCTTCTTCCCCGTTCCTTATGGCCTCCATCTCCCTTCTGGCCCTGGCCATATTGTTTTCTGTTTCCAGGATGCGGGCCTGTATTTCCTTCAATGACAAGGCAGCCCTGGCCATTTCCTGTCCTGCCTGCAGCCTGGTGAGCTCGCCCAATGTCCCTGAATAGACAGTTCCCGGCGCAAAGTCCGTGATGGCCGGAAAATGCATGGCGTCTGCGGCAGGCACTTTGTCCTGTGCCTGCTCCTGTGCCTTGTCCTGGGCACTGCCTGGTTCTCCGGCATCAGCCCCTGGCGCCGCAGGCACAGCTGCGGCTTCCATATGCGGCGCTGCTGAGGCATCCGTCTGCGGCACTGTATCGTCTGCCCAGGCTGTCAGCGGCATGGCCATCATGCCTGCCATAATGCCAGCCATAAGGCATGGCAGCCTCAGCACTGCCTGGACGGGCCCTGGCCATTTGGACTGCCTTTTATGGGACTGCCATTGGGGGGACTGTCTTTTGGGGGAGAGCCCCAACAGCCCTGCAATATGTTTACGGCTTGGCATAGACCTCTCCTTGTATGCTCCACTGCTTTTTGTTCCAGGTGATTGCGTTTAGTACCAGCCCCGTGGCAAGCCCCGGCTCTGTGAGGCTTTTGGCAAGGCTTGCAAAGTCATAAAAAAGCGTGCCTGGTGCCTGGGTGAGGGCAAGCCTTCCTGCTGACCAGGGGCAGGTGATGACAACGTCGTCCTTTTTGATGGTCTTGGCCGGCTGCCAGGAAAGCTCCAATTTAAGGCCGAAGCGGGCAGCAAGCTCTGAGAGCACGGCCTGCAGCTCATTCTTGGTGTACAGCTCCCGCCACTGCCTGGCTGAAGCAGCTGCTGACCTTGTTTCTGACACGGATCTGGCCCTGGTGACATCACTGGCAAGGCGTTCTGCCCCCTTAGGGGGCAAAAGCAGGGAGGAGGCCCTGGCAGCCTTCCATGAGGCAGTGAGCGTGCCCTGGCTGCAGCTCAATTCCTCAAGCGTCCAGCCGTTGGCTGCCAGCGGCGTCTCAAGCATGTCCGGCACCATGGCCAGGACAGAGGCCGCAGGAGACGGAGCCGTAAGCCATTTAGACGGAAAATAGCGCTCAGGGTGGAGCATGATATGGGCAGCACTCTCAGTGTCTGCCTTCTGGTCCTGCTGTACGGCAGGACCAGATCTGCCCTGGGAAATGCGTGCCGTTATGGGGTCCTGCAGGACATAGCAGGCTGTGATGACAAGGCCTGCCCAGAGGATGACTGCCAGCACCTTGCACAAGGACTTGTTATGTCCAGGAATAATGCGCAGGGCCGACTTCAGGCTTAAGGGCCGCAAGCGCGCCCTTGCCAGCATGACTGCATCTGCTTTGGAGAGCTTTTCAAGCTCCTCTGCCGCATCCTCATGGGAAAGTTCCCGTATGCTCTGTATGTCCAGGCTCTCCCTGAGCCTGCTTGCCAGGGCAAGGGCTTCCTCCCTTGTTGCAAAGCACTGGTCAGCCCTGGCTGAAAGGCGTCCCAGGCGGGCTGCATAGACCCAGTACACTGTATCTTTCTGCCCGCCCGTTATCCCATCCGTCGTGTTGCAGGGAAGCGGCCAGATCTCTATGCCGTGGCGCAGGCCCTGCAGGCGCAGGGCTGCCAGGGAATAGACTTTGCAGAAGGGGGACAGGGGCACTTGAGAGCAGTCCTCCTTGCGCAGTGTCAGGCTGTCCCCTGAGCTGTCATCTGGCCTGCCCTCTGTGCTGGCATCCGGGCTGGCATCCTGGTTGTCCTTATGGCTGTCCTTCTGCCTGTCCTTTTTGCTGTC
>JAUMVQ010000105.1 GCA_030530085.1 Desulfovibrionaceae bacterium
TGCAAAAAGGCTTTGACCCTGAGATGCTCTACGTAGAATGCAGCCAGTGCGGAGCACCGGTCTACTGGGAACCAGGCAGAAGCACGGCGCTTATACGTGAGGCAGGCATAGACCCGCTGGAACTGGATCCGGCCTGCATGCTGCTCACCTCTGCCTGCCCTTTGTGCGGAAACGGGCGCAGCTTTGGCGTCAGGGTGGTGCGCCTCTCGGACACGCCCCCGCACCTGCTGCCCAAGGACATGGGAACAGCCTGATACAGTTCACTCCTGCAGGACTATACCAGGACATGAGGAAGCCTTCTCCCGCGCTTCCTCATACAGCACGTCCTGCCCCCTGACAGCTGACAGAAAACCAGGCCTGAAAGAGGCCTGAGCCGTGAGGGAAGAATAGCCTCAAGATGGCTTATATGGCGGATTTGCAGGCATATGCAGGGGAAACGGCCCTTGACAGGGCACCCTTTTTTCTTTAGGCAATCCACCATTGGCTTTTTCAGGAAGCCATAAATTTTGTTTGGAGGCCGGCTTAGTATGGCAACTAATGAAGCGGGGGATACTTTCGAGGAAGATTTTGCAAGTGCCCTCGATAACTATTTAAACCCTGATTTCGGCGATCTTGATGAGGGATCCATCGTCAAGGGACATGTCGCCAAAATCAGCGACGACATCGTACTGGTTGATGTCAGCTTCAAGTCAGAAGGACAAATACCCACAAGCGAGTTCATTGACAGCAACGGTACTCTCTGTATCAGGGAAGGCGACACCATCGACGTCTATGTTGTGCGCAAAAATGAGGTAGAGGGAACAATCTCCCTGTCTTTTGAAAAAGCAAAGCGCATGCAGGTCTTTGACCAGCTGGAAAATATACAGGAAAGCAACCAGACCATCAGCGGCCGCATCACACATCGTATAAAGGGCGGGTACACTGTCGATATCGGCGGAGTAGAGGCCTTTCTGCCCGGATCCCACGTGGATCTGCGTCCCGTTCCGGACATGGATTCCCTGGTCAACCAGACCTTTGACTTCCGCGTCCTCAAAATCAACCGCAAGCGCAGCAATGTCATTATCTCCCGCCGTGTCCTCCTTGAGGAAGAACGCGATGCCATGCGCGAGAAACTGCTCACTACCCTGGAAGAAGGGCAGATTGTCACGGGCAAGGTCAAAAACATCACAGACTACGGCGTCTTCGTGGATCTTGGCGGCATTGACGGCCTGCTGCACATCACAGACATGTGCTGGAAGCGCATACGCCACCCCAGGGAAATGGTCTCCATCGGCATGGACCTCACGCTCAAGGTGCTTTCCTTTGACCGCGAGCGCTGCAAGGTCAGCCTGGGCATGAAGCAGCTTGTTCCCGACCCCTGGCAGAATATCGCCGAACGCTTCCCGGTGGGCGCAAAGTTCGAGGGCAGGGTTTCCAACCTTGTTGACTACGGCTGCTTTGTCGAGCTTGAAAACGGCGTCGAGGGCCTTGTCCACATTTCTGAAATTTCCTGGACGCGCAAGCTGCGCCATCCTTCCCAGATGGTGCATGCAGGCGACACTGTGGAAGTCATGATCTTGGGAGTGGATGCCGACAAAAAGCGCATCAGCCTGGGCATGAAGCAGTGCCATCCCAATCCCTGGGAAATGGTTGCCGAAAAATACGTCGAGGGCACCATCCTTGAGGGCGTCATCAAGAACATCACCGATTTTGGCATCTTTATCGGCATTGAAGACGGCATTGACGGCCTGATCCACGTCTCAGACATTTCCTGGACCAAGAAAATACGCCATCCCGGTGAGCTCTACAAAGTGGGCGACACTGTGCAGGCCAAGGTGCTCACCGTGGACAAGGAAAACGAGAAGTTCACCCTGGGCATCAAGCAGATGGTGGAAGATCCCTGGCTCCATGTGCCTGGAACCTATCCTGTCGGCTGCACTGTAAAGGGAACTATCACCAACATCACCGACTTCGGCCTCTTTGTGGAAGTTGAAGAAGGTGTTGAGGGCCTAATCCACGTTTCCGAGCTGGGTCTTGGCAAGAAAGCTCCCAACCCGGCCGAGGTCTTCAAAAACGGCCAGGAAATTGAGGCCAAGGTTATCCATGTAAGTGCCGAAGAGCGCCGCTTAGGGCTCTCCCTCAAGCAGGACAATGCTGCTGAGGAAGCAAAAGGCACAGAATACCATACAGGCCCTGCAGAAGCAGGTTCCCAGAACTTAGGCGAACTGCTGAAGCAGAAACTGGGCGAGGCTGAAACACAGAACTAAGGCTATTGCCAGCTTGTATCCGGCATTTTCAGACGAGGGGGGACAGATACCATATCTGTCCCCTTTTTCGTTGCTGTATGCTGTTTGTCTGGTGTAGTGTGGGGCAAGCCCGGAATATGCCCGGATATGCCCCCAGCCTGCAGACATGGCAGGCTGACCGTTATGAAGCGAGACGTACTATGCACAGAGACAAGACTGCACAACCAGACGCAAAGGCCAGCACAAAACCCTGCGCGGCAACAGACAACAAAAGAGGCGCAGCAACAGGCACAAACACGGCCTCTGCCCAAACAGCTGTCCTGCGCAGGCGCCTTCTTGCCCAGGGGCAGGTGCAGGGTGTAGGCTTTCGGCCATTTATCTTTCGCCTGGCAAAGGATCTTGCCCTGACTGGGAGCGTCGGCAATACCAGCGAAGGCGTGTGCATTGAAATACAGGGCCCGGAAGACAAGCTGGACGCCTTCCCCGAACTTCTCAGGAAAACACTTCCGCCCCTGGCCAGGCTGACCGGTCTCACCCAGGCAGACATGACGCCTCTTGCTGATGAAACTGAATTCACCATCGTCATGAGCCAGGGGCATCAGGGACACAATGTCCTGATCAGCCCCGATGTAGGCATCTGTGCCGACTGCGAGGCCGATATGAACGATCCGGCCAACAGGCGCTACAACTATGCCTTTACCAACTGCACAAACTGCGGTCCCAGATACACCATAACCCGATCCATACCCTACGACAGGGAAGTGACCTCCATGGCCTGCTTTCCCATGTGCCCGGACTGCCGCAAGGAATACACCAATCCTCTTGACCGCCGCTTTCATGCCCAGCCAGTTGCCTGTCCTGCATGCGGACCAAGGCTCTGGTTCCTGACACAAGAGGATGTGCTGGCCGATAAGACGCTGCCTGATAAGTCTTCCATGAAAGCAGCTGTGGAACGGGCAGCAGACGCCATCATCAAAGGTAAAATCCTGGCCCTGCGCGGCCTTGGCGGATTTCAGCTTGTTTGTGATGCACGCAATGCATCCGTGGTACAGCTTTTGCGGCAGCGCAAAAAAAGGCCGCACAAGGCCTTTGCGCTCATGTGCAGCTCCCTTGAGACCATTGCATCCCTCTGCCGCCTTTCAGAAAACGAGGCCGGGCTTCTTGCCTCGCCCATGCGCCCTGCCGTGGTCCTGAATATGCTGCCGCATGTCCTGCCTGAGGAACTGGCCCCGGACCTGGCGACACTTGCCTTCATGCTGCCGACAACGCCCCTGCATATTGTCCTGCTGAAGGAACTTGCAAAAAAATGCCGCAGCCTTGGCCTTGAAGAGCCTGTGCTTGTCATGACATCGGGCAACATGAGCGGCAATCCCATCTGCCTTGGCAACCGCGAGGCCATACAGAGGCTCAAAGACGTTGCCGACTGCTTTCTTTTGCACGACCGCGACATCCTCTGCCGAGTGGACGACAGCGTCGTTGCCTGCAATGAGGAAGACAGTGCAAAGCCTGCTGCCTTTTTCCTGCGCAGGGCCAGGGGCTATGTGCCGGCAGCCATCCCGCTTGAGGCAGTAGTCCCCAAAAACTGGTCAGAAAATGTCTTTGCAGCCGGATCGGATCTCAAGGCAGCCTGCTGCTTTACCAGAGGCCATGATGCCTTTGTGGGACAGCATACAGGCGATCTGGAACAGGCAGGCACAGCCGAGTTTTATGAAGAAGTAGTGGCCCATCTGCACGCCCTGCTTGAAGTACAGCCGGCCCTTGTCATCTGCGACGCGCATCCTGATTTTTATTCGTCCGCAACTGCTGCCAGGCTGGCGCAGGAATGGGATGTTCCCCTTATGACATTGCAGCATCACGCAGCGCATGCAGCCTCTGTGCTGGCAGAGCACGGCATTACGGCCCCCTCCCTGGTCCTTGTTCTGGACGGCTTTGGCTTTGGCCTTGACGGCACTGCCTGGGGCGGAGAACTTATCCGCATGGATCTTGGCATGGCCCGATGGTCACGGGCAGGGCATTTTGTTCCCTTTGCCATGCCGGGCGGCGATGCCGCAACCAGATCGCCCTGGCGCCTCGCCTTATCCCTGGCAGGCATGATACAGGACAAGGAACTTGCCGCAGCACTTAAGGCCCGCTGGGAGGCAGAAAAAGGAAAGGAAGCCGGCTTTGTCAGCACCATGCTGCAGCGCCATATCAATTCGCCCCTGACTTCCAGCTGCGGACGGCTTTTTGACGCCGTCGCCGCCCAGCTTGGGCTTTGCGACAGCATTACCTATGAAGGGCAGGCAGCCATCAGGCTTGAGACCCTTGCCACCTCGTGCACATCAAAGAGTCTTCCCGATGCTGCAGACGTAGTGCTGCACCAGGAGGATACGCTGCTTTTTGATGGCTGCGCCCTTTTTGAGCATGTCTGCAGGCTGCAGCAAGAGGGTGCCGATCCTGCCCTTGCAGCCTTTGATTTTCATGCACAGCTTGCCAGAAACTTAGCCAGGCTGGTGCTTAAGGCACACAAAAAAGACGACAGCCGGTACGTGGGCCTTGCCGGAGGCGTCATCAATAATGCCCTGCTGAGGCATATGCTGGTGCAGGAGCTGTCAGAACGTGGGGTAACGCCCCTCATTCCCTGCCAGGTTCCTGCAGGTGACGGAGGCATATCCCTGGGCCAGGCTGCCTTTGCGCTGGCCTCACTGCGCACAAAAAAGCAAAACTGATGCTTGCTATTTGCCAAAAGCGGCAATAACGCGGCCCTGGCGCAGGCTGACACGCCCCAGGGGGAGATCCCCCAGCCACAGGCCTGCCTCCTTTCCCTGCAGACTGGTCCTCTGGGCAGCACCGCTCAGCAGGGCGCGCACCTCGGCCACAGACTCAAGCACCAGGCTCTGCTCGTTTTTTTCCATGCAGATGCGCAGCCTGGGATCAGCCTGGAAGCCCTTTGCACCCATCTTTCCCAAAGCATAGCCCTGCCAGACAAATTTTTCAGGAAGGTACACGCCTGCAAGGCGCGGAATAAAGCGTACCGTCCCTGAAAAGACGCCGCACGATCCCTCAGGGAGCATGGCAGGACTGACTGTGGCACAGGCCAGATCCTTTGCCCTGACAGATCCTCCGCCCCAGCCTGTGACCTGTGCTGCTTCCGTATAAAGAGGCACATCTTCGGAAGAGGCAGATGCAGGCTTGCGCAGGCGGGCTATATAGAAGCCCTGTGCCTGGGATCGCGTTCCGTCCACCCTGAGCGTTCCCTCGCTGCCAGTCCTGGGATCCCAGACAAAGCCGGGGAAGGGCTCGATGGGATCACGCACAAGGCCAAGCTCCCTTTCCGCATATTCTACCTGGCGCTCGTTTTCATCGCTGTTTGTGGTGCAGGTTGAATAGACAACCACGCCGCCAGGAGCCAGCAGCCTTGCCGCATGATCAAGCAGGCTGCGCTGCAGCTGGATCAGCGGCTGTATTTTTTCCTTGCGCCAGACATCAAGGACATGGGGATTTTTTTCCACTGTTCCCCAGCCTGAACAGGGCGGATCCAGCTGGATATAGCGGCAGGACCCTTCCCTCAAGGGCAGCTTGTCGCCTGAATAGGAGCATGTTCCTACGTGTACGGCATTGCAGGCATGCAGGTTCATGCGTAGCGTATTGAGGCGCGAGTGCGAGAGCTCATTGGCCATAACAAAGCCGTCCCTGCCCACCAGCTGCGCCACAAGGCCGGTCTTGCTGCCAGGGCTTGAGCACATGTCAACGACAAAGGAGCCTGGCTCTGGTGCCAGTGCCAGGGGCGGCAGCATAGACGATCTGTCCTGTATGTAGACATAGCCAAAATAGGCAGCCAGGGACGATCCTAAGGGGAAGGGCTCTTCCTTGAGCCTCCAGCACAGGTTAGAAAAAGGCTCCGGCTCAAAACGGAATCCTTCCTGTTCAAGCAGATGCATAACCTTGTCCGCATGGCTTGTGCCGGCAACAATACGGAAGGAACGCAGCGGGGAAGGGGATGCTGAAACTGTCTTCATATCCAGGTGGTCACACTCTCTTTTGCGCATGGGCAGGGGCAGTCCTCCCACTTTAAAGCCCATGTTTTTCTGATGTCTGCTCCTAAAAAAACTGATTTTCGGTACCAGACAAAGCCATTGATGACAACTGCCGCTTCTGCACGGCGTCATGCCCGGCCTGCCTGCCCGGATCTTACGCAGGGCAAGTGCTTGTCATTGCGCCCTATAAGCAAGAACAAGATTGCAGACGATGCAAAGACAGGATATTATACACCTTCCCTGAAGCCCTTTGCTTCATGCTACTCCGACTATCCATCCGCTTTTCGCGGACTCACAGTGTATAAAGGAGACCCTATGCGCATAGTACGTGCTGCTCTCTGTCTGTTTGCCCTGCTTTGTGCAGGCAGCCTTTTTGTGGCTGATCCGGCATTTTGCGCCAACCAGGACAGAAGTAATGGTATCATTGTTAATGAAACCGGTACCGGTTCCAATAACAGCGGTGTCTATCTCAATCCCCAGTTACGCTACCAGGGCAACAATGGCAGCGATGACTCTTCCCGTCTGCGTACACAGAGACTCAAACAAAAAATGGCCGGCATGCTTGTGGGCGACTTTAACGGCGACCGCAGGAATGAAATAGCCAT
>JAUMVQ010000106.1 GCA_030530085.1 Desulfovibrionaceae bacterium
AGTATTTTCAAGATAATAGATCATTCCTGCAAAGATCCGCCTCTTTCATCCGGCATATACCCTGAATGACTTTTTTCTCTGGTCTTCCCGTCAGGAAAAAAGGTTGCGGACAAAAAAAGAGGGAAGCCAGCATTCTGACTCCCTCTCTTTAAAATCTAATGACCGGGATGAAAGCATTTAAGCCTTTGCCCCATTCAATGTGCCGGATTGCGCTGCATTTTTCATCGGCCATTTTGCCAGGTCCCGGTCTTGTCCCTGCCTCTTTTGTCCTTTTTTGAAGTCAAATAAAAGACCTCCCTTTCCTTTGCAGCTGCGGCCTGCGTGCCCGCTGCCAGGAAAAGGAGGTCTTGCCTCATACCCATCCCCACTGCAGGGAACAGGTTTTTGTCATCTGCTGAAATTCTTGGAAAGAGGTGCGTCTTCTAGAAGCTTCAGGGAGAGGCTTCAGGAGCAGGACGACATCGCCCTGCCCACGGCACCTTTGAGAGCATGCTTACTTTGCCTGGGCCGTTACCTCTATTTCCACCAGGGCTCCCTTGGGCAGGGCAGCCACAGCCACGCAGGAACGGGCAGGATACGGAGTCACAAAGTATCTGCCGTAGATTTCGTTCACCTTGGCAAACTCATTGATGTCCGTGATGTACACCGTGGTGCGCAAAACACATGAGGCATCAAAGCCGGCAGCCTTGAGCAGGTTCATCACATTTTTGCATACCTGCTCGGTCTGGGCCTCTATGCCGCCTTCAGCCAGGTTGCCTGTGGCGGGGTCGATGCCAATCTGTCCTGAGCAGAAAAGCGTACCGTTGGATAAGACGGCCTGGCTGTAGGGGCCTATTGCGGCCGGAGCTTCTGTAGTTGCAATATATTTTCTTGACATTGTTTGTATCTCCTTACCGGGGACTATATCGACAAAATCTGCGGGTACCAGTCTTTAACGCCAGCTCATCCTAGGGACGGCGGGCATTCCAGGTCTCATTGACGTGAGCCACAAAGGCAGCAATGCCTTCATCAAGAGCATCGAGGGCAATGGTGCCCTTCTCGCCTGTCAGACGGTTCTTGGTCTCGGCAACGCCCTTGCCTACGCCCTTGCCGCCAAGAATAACCTGGATGGGGCAGCCCACAAGGTCTGCATCCTTGAACTTGATGCCGGGACGCTCGTCCCTGTCATCGTACAGAACCTCGCCGCTTGCATCCTCAAGAGCCTTGCAGGCCTTCTCAGCCCAGGACGACACTGTGGCATCAGCAGGATCCAGATTAATGACCTCGGCAACAAAGGGTGCGATGGCCGGCGGGAAGATGATGCCGTTTTCATCGTGGTTCTGCTCAATGGCAGAGGCAAGCACGCGGGAGATGCCTATACCGTAGCAGCCCATGATCAGGACCTGTTCCTTGCCGTTTTCATCCAGGCAGACGCAGTGCATGGGCTCTGAATACTTGGTGCCAAGCTTGAAGATATGGCCCACTTCAATGCCGCGTGTCAGCTCTACCGGGGCTCCGCAGCGGGGGCAGCAGTCTGCGGCTGTTATCACGCGCAGATCCGCATATGCCGTAACCTTGCAATCCCTTGCAAGATCCAGGTGCTTAACATGCGTATCAGCCTTGTTGGCGCCGGCAACATAGTCAGTTCCGGCCTTAAGCTCAGCATCTGCATACACCGGCACAGAGAGCCCCTGAGGACCGGCAAAGCCCACCGGGGCACCGGACACCTTTTCCACAACAGAAGGCTGGGCCAGCTCGACTTCCTCGGCTTTGAGGAGGGCGCGGACCTTGACATCGTTGACCTCGCGGTCGCCGCGCACCAGCACAGCCACGGGCTTGCCGTCTGCCACAAAGATAATGGTCTTTACAACCTGCTTCTGATCGACCTTAAGGAAGGATGTCACTTCCTCCACAGTGTGGGCACCGGGGGTAGCGACCTCTTCCATGGCCGGGCACTGCGTGGAATCGGCAGCCTGTCCCTTGAAGGCTATTTCGGCACGCTCGACATTGGCAGCATACTCGCAGGCTGTGCAGGAGCAGATGGTATCCTCGCCGGCATCGGCAAGGACGTGGAATTCATGGGAAAAATTGCCGCCAATTGAGCCGGAGTCAGCCTCGACAGCCCTGAAGCGCAGGCCAAGGCGCGAGAAGATATTGTGATAGGCCTTTTTGCATATGGCATAGGATGCTTCGGCCCCGGCATCATCCAGATCAAAGGAATAGCCGTCCTTCATGATGAACTCACGGCCGCGCATGAGGCCGAAACGGGGGCGAATCTCATCACGGAACTTGGTCTGTATCTGGTAGAGGCGCACAGGAAGCTGCCTGTAGGAACGGACCTCGCCGCGTACCACGTCTGTGATGACTTCCTCATGCGTAGGACCAAGGCAGTAGTCGCGGTCGTTGCGGTCCTTAAAGCGCAGAAGCTCCTTTCCGTAGTGTTCCCAGCGGCCGGACTCCTTCCAGAGGTCGCCCGGCTGGACAGCAGGAAGCAGGACTTCCTCAAAGCCGGCAGCATGCATCTCTTCACGGACAATCGTTTCGATTTTCCTTAAGGAGCGCAGGGCAAGCGGCATATAGGTGTAGATGCCCGAAGTCAGTTTGCGCACCATGCCGGCACGCACAAGCAGTTTATGGCTGATAACCTCGGCATCAGCAGGTGATTCCTTAAGAGTGGGAATACATGAGGAACGAAAACGCATCACAGTTTTCCTTTTTCATCCAAAAGACGTTGCAATTCTTCAAGAAAAGCCGCCAGAAGCTCGTCGTGTCCCTGTACGGAACGAATGACTTCGCCCTTGCGGAAAATAATACCCTTGTCACGGCCGCCGGCTATGCCGATGTCCGCTCCTTTTGCCTCACCCGGGCCGTTGACCACACAGCCCATGACTGCCACCTTGATGTCGGCAGTGCAGTTTTGCAGGCGTTCGGACACGGCTTTTTCCAGGCCGATAAGGTCGATTTCCGTGCGCCCGCAGGTGGGGCAGGAAATGATTTCGGCACCGCGCCTGCGCAGGTCCAGGGAACGCAAAATTTCCCAGGCTACGGCCATTTCCTCCACGGGATCGGCCGTGAGGGAGACGCGTATGGTGTCACCTATGCCCTCGTGCAAAAGTATGCCAAGGCCCACGGAACTTTTGACAGTGCCTCTCACAAGCGAGCCGGCCTCGGTCACGCCAAGGTGCAGGGGCCAGGGAATCTCCCGGGACAGTTTGCGGTAGCAGGCGACAGTATCCAGCACAGATGAGGACTTGATGGAGACCACAATTCTGTCAAAGCCGCGCTCTTCTGCCATATGCACATGGCGCAGGGCAGAGGCCACCATGGCTTCGGGACAAGGACCGCCATATTGCTCAAGCAGCTCTTTTTCCACGGAGCCGGAATTAACGCCTATGCGTATGACTGCGCCGTTGGCCTTGGCGCAGTCCACGACATGGGCCACGCGCTCTGCATTGCCTATGTTGCCGGGATTGATACGCAGGCCTTCAAGCCCTGCCTCAATGGCTTTGATGGCAAGCCGCCAGTCAAAATGGATATCGGCTATCAGGGGCACGGGAGAGCCCTTGCGTATATCCTTGAGACAGGATGCCGCCACCTCATCAGGCACTGCCACGCGCACAGCCTCGCAGCCATGATCGGCCAGGTTATGTATCTGCTTCAGGGTGCTTTCCACATCGCGGGTATCCGTATTGGTCATGCTCTGGACCATCACCGGATTGCCGCCGCCTATGCGAAGGGGCCCTAATGCCACTGTATACTTGCTGCCATGCGGCATGCATACTCCTCCATGCAAAAAGAGTGCGTACTAAGGAAATACCTTTTATACGCAAAAAAGAACGAACATTTGTATATACGGCACATCCACCCTCTCTTCAAGGGAGGAGTAAGCGCCTGCATGACAAAGGCTGCCGTCAGGCAAGCCTGCTTATGGCGTGCTCAAGCACCTTTTCCACGACACTGCCGCGGACGGCCATCATATGGCAGATCCCCTCAAAATCAAGCGGAGGATGCTCCGTGCTCCAGCAGTCATAGTCTGTCACAAGGGCCAGGGCGGCATAGGGGATGCCCAGCTCATTGGCAAGGACGCATTCCGGTGCCACTGTCATATTAATGATGTCGGCTCCCCACATGCGGAAGAGCCGGGACTCTGCCCTGGTGGAAAAACGGGGACCGGCTATGCTTATGACAGTCCCGCCGTCATGGGCACTGTCTGAGCATGCGGCTGCGCCTTCAAGCAGAAGCCCGCGCAGATGCGCATCAAAGGGGTCGGCCATGACAGTATGATTGACGCCTTCCTCAAAGCTGTCAAAAAATGTGCTTGTCCTGCGGGTAAAATCAATAAACTGGTCCGGAACAACCATGGTTCCGGGAGCAAGTTCCTCCCTGAGGGATCCGCAGGCCGTCGTCACCAGTATCGCCGAGCAGCCCATGTCCTTCAATGCCTGGATATTGGCCCTGTGGTTGACGCAATGGGGAGGAATGGTATGCCCCTTTCCGTGCCTTGCCACATGCACTATTTCCACGTCGCTGTCCTTCAGCCTGAAGACGCTGAGGGCGCTTGAAGGCCTGCCAAAGATTGTGCTGGCATCAACACTTGAGGCATTTTCAAAAAAAGCAGACGAGCTTTGTATGCTGCCGCCTATTAATCCTATACGTTTTGTCATATCCGTCTCCCCCTAAAAAGCATCTGAAAGTATCTGGCAAATACTCTCCTCTTGTAAAAAGAAAGCCCTTTGTCTGTCCATTCCTTTTTATCCTTTTTGCCATGCAGCAGAAAACAACATCTTCATGGCTCAGAACGAAAATATTTTACGAAAATGTTTTTGTACAGTTGCTTGACCTTAAGGCCCGGGAAGAACATTGTACGGCTTTCCTGACGATATTCATCCTTGTAGGACGCTTTTTGGGACGAAGCTATGGTGACACTGACTTTTGGCATCATGACATTCTGCACGCTGGCTGCCTTTGTTGCCGGTTTTATAGACAGTATAGCAGGCGGCGGCGGGCTTATTACCATACCTGCCCTGATGCTGAGCGGCATTCCGCCACAGTTTGCGCTTGGCACCAACAAGGTGCAGGCCTGCACAGGCACCATGGTTTCCGTCTTCCTTTTTGCCAGGGGAAAATTCATTGTCTGGCGTATTGCCATCTTAGGGCTTCCCTTTGCGCTTGCTGGCTCAGGCCTGGGATCTTCCCTTGCGCTTTCGCTTGATAGCGCTGTGCTTGGCAAGATACTGCTTGCCCTTCTGCCCTGCGCCATGTGCCTTACCCTGGTGCAGCCCAAATCAGCAGAAAACGTATCTGCCACACCGCTGACTGGGCCCAGGTTCTGGATCCTGACACCACTTGTAAGCCTTGTTATCGGCGCTTACGACGGCTTTTTTGGCCCTGGCACAGGCTGTTTCTTTATCCTGGCCTTCCACTGGCTCCTAAAGCGCGGCCTTGTCGAGGCATCGGCTACTACCAAGGTCCTTAACCTGGCTTCCAACTTCAGCGCCATGGTTATCTTCATTACATCGGACGTGGTATTGTGGCCGCTGGCCCTTTCCATGCTGGCGGCATCTGTTGCCGGCAACTGGCTGGGGGCAAGGACTGCCATGCGCATCGGCACAAAGGCAGTACGCTTCTTCCTGACCATTGCCCTCATCCTGCTCATGGCAACGCTTCTCTGGCGCTATGTTATTGCGCCGGCCAGCTAAAACTAATGTAGTCCTGGCTTTTCAGGCACAAAAAGAAACAAGAAGGAACCATGCGGTTTCTCCGGGATCTGGCACCCGGCGTGTCAGGGACAGAAAAAGCTATGCGCAGCAAAGCGTTCTTGCAAACGGCAGCACAGCCTGGAAAAACTGTTTCTGGGTCATCTTTGCTGCATCATAGGTCAGCAACGCTGATCCGGCTACGCTGTTCAGCTTGCAGCTTATTCCCCTGGCCTCAAGCATGCGCCTGACAGAAGCAAGCCCCCTGGTATTGTGCAGGGCAGGATGACGCACCCTGACCCTGCCTGCCACGAAACTCCTGGCACTCTTTGTAAACGTATGCATGGCAAGCTGGTTTTCAAGCTCCAGGCGCTCTGCCTCTGACAGAGGTGCTTTTTGGGACAGCGTGCCCTGGGCCTTCTTTGTCATAATCTTTGCCGCTTCATGCCAGCAGGCATTGCGCAGCTTCTGGCTGCTGGAAATCGCAGAGCCGGACGCCCCAGCTTCGCGCAGGCGCATTTCCTTCACTATTTTCAGATAATACTCGCTGATGCTGCCGTCCACATGAAGGACGTCAGGGGCTCCTGCAAGCACCCTGCCGCCTTTTCTGGTGCCTGTATTGGCGACATCAAAGCCTGTTATGCCAGCCATAAGCGAAGCGGTCATGCTGGCTACTGTCTGGGCCCCGCAGGATCCTGTCAGGAGAGTGCGCACAAGGCCTGCCCCCAGCACGCTGCTGTAAGGAGCAAGAAGGTCTGTCAGCTTCACTGGCTTTTCCTCCGGCAAAAAGAATGAACAGAGCAGGACGAAGGCAATGACAGCAGCAGAATACAAATGCCTGGTGCAGCCGCATGGCCTTGCGTAGACACAGTCTGCGTGCAAAGTGCTGTCATAAAAAGATTCTCCTGCTAATGGTGCGGGACATAGACAAGTCAATATTGAAATTGCAGTTCAATTTTTACGGAATTTGCCGCAAAGGGTCAAGCAATAAGAATAATTGCCAACAAAATGCCGCATTTTTGTCACATTGCGGCAGGCCATGGACTGCCCTGGCGCAACCCAGCACCAGGCGTAAAAAAGATGGCCGAATATGAAGAAAAACAGACATTACAAATCTTTATTCACAAAGTACTTGCAATTACTCAATATATAAGATAGTAG
>JAUMVQ010000107.1 GCA_030530085.1 Desulfovibrionaceae bacterium
CTCCTGCCGAAGCTCCTGCCGAAGAGGCTCCCGCAGCCGAGGCAGAAACCCAGGCCGCTGCCGAGTAGTTTTCTCATATAAAATATAGTATAAACGTCATCTCCTGCCCTGTGGCGGGGGATGACGTTTATCTTCCCTAAGCCAGAAAAAGACAGGCCCGACTGTTTTTGCATATAACTGACCTGAACAATCCATACTCCCCCCAATCACCCTTATCAGAGAGGATGCTGATATGACCTCTGAAAAAACGGACGCTCCCGCCAGTGCTTCTGCCGGGGGCGCTTCTGTTAATAACAGTCCCAGGCCCGGAAAACGCGATGTTGTCAGACAGGCCACAGAATCCCTGGTCAGGCGCATGCCTCCCTTTAACGAGGAGGCGGAGCAGGCAGTGCTGGCTGGTCTTTTTCATTATGCCAGGTATCAGGACGATATCTTTGCCGCACTGACTGCTGACGATTTTTACGTGCCCCGCCACGGCATTATTTTTCAGGCCTGCTATGATTTGTACCAGAAAAGGGCCCCTATAGCCCCGCAGACGCTCTCCGAAAAGCTGCACAGCGACGGCAGGCTGGAAGAAGCAGGCGGCATGGAATACATCAGCACCATCTACGGCAATGAGGTGCTGGGCGTTAATGCGCCATTTTATTGCACCATGGTGCGCAACAAGTCCATGCAGCGCAGGCTTATCAATACCTGCGCCACCATCATGTCGAGCTCCTTCGATGCTCCCTATGACTCGGTGGAAGCGCTGCTGGACGATGCCGAGCACTCTATTTTTACCATAGCCGAAACTACTGCCAGCACCAATGACCTGCGCTCAGTGGCCTCATTGCGCGATGACTTTTTCAACAAGCTTGAAATCAATGCCCAGAACAGCTCAGCCCTTACCGGCGTCACCACAGGCTATACCGATCTGGACCGCATGACTGGCGGCCTGCAGGGATCGGATTTGATCATTGTGGCTGCCCGTCCTTCCATGGGCAAGACGGCCTTTGCCCTGAACATGGCCATCAATGCCGCTGATGCCGGCCACAAGGTTGCCTTCTTTTCCCTGGAAATGAGTGCAGAGCAGCTTGAGGCACGATTGATGGCCATTGTCTCCAAGGTTGCCTTAAACAAGATACGCCAGCCCAGGTATTTGAACGATGCCGACTGGAAGGCCCTCTATACCGGAGCCGACAAGCTGGACCGGGATCTTTTTATTGACGATACGCCTTCACTGCGGACACTGGACCTAAGGGCCAAGACAAGGCGCATGAAGGCCAGGACCGGGCTGGACCTCATTGTAGTTGACTATCTGCAGCTGATGCGTCCCTCAAGGCCGCTGAACTCCCGCGAGCTGGAAATATCTGAAATATCGCGCACATTGAAGGCCCTGGCCAAGGAACTGCAGATACCGGTTGTTGCCTTGAGCCAGCTGAACCGCAAGCTTGAGGAACGAAACGACAAGCGCCCCCTTATGTCAGACCTGCGTGAATCCGGCGCTATTGAGCAGGATGCTGACGTCATTATGTTTTTGTACAGGGATGATGTCTATTCCAAGCGCAAGAAGCCAGGCGAAGGAGGTGCTGAGACAGAAAGGCTGCTGAACAGCCCCACCGAGGTCATTCTGGGCAAGCAGCGCAATGGTCCCGTGGGCACGGTCAAGCTCCTCTACCGTTGCGAGTACACGGCCTTTGAGGATATGACCCAGGACTACGAGCCTTCTCCTTCTGAAAACGGCATTTTGCAGTAGGAGCCAAAGCCCAATTGTAAGCAAAAGGCGCCTTTCCCCGGCTCACGGGAGAAAGGCGCCTTGATTCTTTGATTGTACGTGCGGCTTAGACTGTATAGGTGCGGGCATTCATCGTGCCCACTATGCAGAGCAGCTCGTAGGCTATGGTGCCCAGTCCGTCTGCCCAGTCCTGCGGGGTAACAGGGCTGACTCCGTCCTTTGCATCGCCGCCCCACAGCCAGACCGTGTCTCCTGCCTTTGTTTCAGGCATGTCTGTTACATCGAACATCATCAGGTTCATGCAGACCCTGCCTACCTGCCTAATCCTCTTCCCGTGCACCAGGGCTTCAATCTTGTTGGAAAGAAGCCTGGGCACGCCGTTGGCATAGCCTATTTCCACCACGGCCAGGCGCATGTCCTTTGCGGCAGTATAGGTCTGCCCGTAGGAGACAGCCTCGCCCTTGCGCAGCTCCGTCACCTGTGCCACCTTGGCACTGAGGCTCATGACCCATTCCAGGCCGCGCCCTAAGTATTCAAGGCTTGTGCCTGCAAAGGGGTTGCCGCCGTACAATACGTAGCCAGGGCGGGCCACATCGCAGATATTGCAGCGGAAATTTGTTTCCAGGGTGCCAGCGGAGTTGAAGAGGCTGCGGTCGATTTTGGGGAAGGCTTCCAGCAGGGTGGAGGCCATCTCGGAAAAGAGGCAGATCTGGTCAGTTGTCACCGACTGCTTTTCAGGCATGTCTGCGCAGGAACAGTGGGAGACGCAGATGACCGGAAACACCGTATCGGCTGCCCTGAGCTTTTCAATAAGGCAAGGGAGATCTTCCTGCCTGAAGCCCAGCCTGTGCATGCCTGTCTCAAACTTGATGGCGATGGGCAGGGGCTTGTCCTTTGTGCCCTTGGCAGCGGCCTTCTCCAGCAGCTCAAAGCTTGTCACAAGCGCTGTGAGATCGTAGTCGCGCACCTTCTGCCATTCCTCATCGCTGACCGGAGGCAGCAGCGGCATGATGACTGCATTGTGTCCCTGCTCGCGCAAAAGCCTTCCTTCGTCCACATAGCCTACAGCAAAGCGCTTGGCGCCTGCTTTGGCAAGGCAGTCTGCTACCTTGAGCAGGCCGTGGCCGTAGGCATCTGACTTGATGACCGGCATCAGGTATTCCGGCTTGCCCAAGCGGTGGAAATTATTGGCCAGGGCTGTCAGGTTGATATGGCATTTTGACGAAGAGAAGAGACAGTGAGACATTCCTGTGCTCCTTAACTGTATGCAGAAAATTTGTATGGTTCAAAAGCAGGACTATTATCTGCTTCCGGAACAGACTGGGGTTTTTACCTTTTTCAGTTTGTGCTTGCAAGGAGCGCCGGGATTAAGATCTTGCGTGTGCTGGCATTTTAGGTGAAAAAGGGCCATGCTTTGCATTTGACGTGAAAGCTACTGCAAGAAGAATATGGAGGATATATGGGTGCATTTGAGTTGAAGCATGAGGACGGGAAGGCAAGGGCCGGCATACTGCATACGGCCCATGGGGACATCCCTACGCCAATCTTCATGCCTGTAGGCACTGTCGGGTCAGTCAAGGCCATAGCGCCCGATGATCTGGCCGAGATAGGGGCACCCATTATCCTGGGCAATACATATCATCTCTACCTGCGCCCTGGGCATGAGCTTGTACGCCGTCATGGCGGCCTGCACGGCTTTGCCTCATGGCCGGGAGCCATTCTCACGGACAGCGGCGGCTTCCAGGTTTTCAGCCTGAGCGGCCTGCGCCGCATACAGGAAGAAGGGGTTGAGTTCCGCTCGCACATTGACGGCTCAAAGCACCTCTTTACCCCTGAAAAGGTCCTGGAAATAGAAAGGGCCCTTAATTCCGACGTGATGATGGTCCTGGATGAGTGCGTCCCGTATGGTGCTGATTATCACTACACGGAAAAAAGCCTGGCCCTGACAACACGCTGGGCCCAGCGCGCCCTCAAGGCCTATCCTGCAGGCACTGCGCCCAACCTTATATTCGGCATTACCCAGGGCGGCTTTTTCAAGGATCTGCGTACCCGCTCCATTGAGGAGATCTGCTCCCTAGATTTTGACGGCTTTGCCATCGGCGGGCTGTCTGTCGGCGAGAGCAAGCCTGAAATGTACGAGCTTCTCGATCATGCGGCAGGACAGCTTCCCAGGGACAAGGCACGCTACCTTATGGGCGTCGGCACTCCCCTTGATATTGTCACCGGCATCAGCATGGGCGTAGACATGTTTGACTGCGTGCTTCCCACAAGGAATGCCCGCAACGGAACGCTGTATACGTCTGTGGGCAAAGTGAATATAAAGGGTGCAAAGTACGCCGATGACGACAGCCCCCTTGATCCCTGCTGCAACTGCTATACCTGCAGGACTTTCTCAAGGGCCTATCTGCGCCACCTCTATGTCAGCAAGGAACTGCTGAGCTTCAGGCTTAATTCCCTGCATAACCTCACCTATTTCCTGTCCCTTGTGCGCGGCGCAAGGAAGGCCATACTGGAAGGAACGTTTGCAGACTATAAGGCACATATAGAAAGCCTCTACCCTGAGGAAGTGGCCATGGCGCAGGGGACATGCTGATAAAGGCATGCTGCCCGTCAGAAAATAAGACAAAAGCAATTGTATCTATATAGGAGTTTGTAAATGAGCACGACACCGCACAGATGCGGCTGGGTTGCCATCATGGGACCGCCCAATGCCGGCAAGTCAACGCTTCTCAATACACTGATGGAACAGAAGGTTACCATCGTAACGCCCAAGCCGCAGACGACACGCAGCCAGGTAGTGGGGATTATGACTGATCCCGGGCTGCAGGTTATCTTCATGGATACGCCCGGCCTCTCCCAGGGGCGCGGCCAGCTGAGCAAGACCATGCTGCAGTCCGTGTGGGAAAGCCTGCGCCAGGCTGATGTCATTATGCCTGTGCTTGATGCCCATACCTATATCCTGCATCCGGAATATCTTGAGAAGGACCTTGCGCCCATCGTCAATGCCCTGAAAGGGGAGACAAGGCCCATTGTGGTTGTCGTCAACAAGATCGACCTTTTTGCCGACAAAAGCCGCATGCTGCCTCTTTTGACAGAGCTCAATGAATTGTGGCCCGAAGCGGAAATATATCCTTTGTCGGCACTGAACAAGGACGGCATTGCAGGGCTCAAGCAGGTACTGGCCGACAGGCTGCCCGAGCAGGAAGCACAGTTCCCAGAAGAGCAGATTTCCACGCAGCCCGTCCGCTTCATGGCAGCAGAGCTCATCCGCGAAAAGCTGTTTTTGCACATGCGCGAGGAAGTGCCCTATGGCACGGCTGTGGCTATTGAGCGCTGGGAAGACGGCGCAGAGGGCAAGCAGACCATCATCTATGCCACCATTTATGTCAGCCGCCCCATGCACAAGTCCATGGTCATAGGCAAGGGCGGGGCCATGATCAAGAAAATCGGCTCGGAAGCAAGGGCCGACATTCAGACGCTTCTTGGCAGCAAGGTGCATCTGGAACTGTGGGTCAAGGTCCGCGAACACTGCAATGAGGATATGGCATTCCTGCATGAGGTGGAAATGGACAACCTCGGAGGTCTTATTGACAATGGACAATGATGCCAGGGACGGCCTGCGCCAGCACTATGAGGCGGTTTTAAGCCGCCTGGAAAAAGGCCTGGGCATGGCCGGCCGCAAAAGGGAGGAAGTCCTTCTTTTAGCTGTCTCCAAGTTCCAGCCTGCCGATGCCGTTGCCGCACTGGCAGCCATGGGGCAGATGGATTTTGGTGAAAACTATGTGCAGGAGGGCCTGGAAAAGCGCCATGAGCTTGATAATGCCGATCTCACTCTGGCATCAAAGCTCAGATGGCACATGATAGGCCATGTGCAGAGCCGCAAGGCCTCACAGACTGCCGGAAATTTCTGCCTGATCCATACCCTTGATTCCGTCAAGCTTGCCTCGGCAATGGAAAAACACCTCTGCCAGGTGGATGCGGTACAGAAAGTGCTCATAGAGGTAAATGTGGGCGATGAGGACCAGAAGACCGGCCTTGCCAGGGAAGATCTTCATGCCCTGGCTGACCATGTTCAGTCTTCCTGCCCGCATCTGTCACTGCAGGGCCTGATGTGCATCCCGCCTGTCTATGATGCAGGCGAAGAGGCAAGGCCGTACTTTGCCCTCTTAAGAAAGCTGTGCGAGGAACTGAGAACATATACAGGTCTTGCCCTGCCTGAGCTCTCCATGGGCATGTCCGGTGACTTTGAGTGGGCCATAGCAGAGGGCGCTACCATAGTCCGTGTCGGGACAGATATCTTTGGTCCCAGGCCGCACAAGTAAGAATCAGAAAAGATACTGCTGCCGGCTGTACATGCCGGCAAAGAAAGAAGCTCCTTTGCAGAAGAGAAGGTATTCTCCTGCAAGGGAGTTTTTTCGTTACTGGATTATAGGGATATGCTGTCAGGTTGCTTGCAGGCTGCAGCAATGAAGCCTGCAGGCTCAAGAAGTTCTTCTATCTCGCAATACAGGACCCTGCTTAGCGGCAGCAGCTTGTTTACCTGGGCATTGTTGATATTTTTCTGCCTTTGTTCAAACTGCTGTATGGTACGCACCGATATGCCGGATTTTGCGGCCAGTTCTTTCTGGGTGAGGCCGGAAGAGAGCCGCAGACGCTTCAGATTAGTCTCTCTTTTCTGCTGCAGGCAAAGCTCGTTCATCCTGTCTGCAAACTGCCGGATGTCCATCTCATGGTATGGCCAGTAGAGATCACGGATATCAGCGACAGGGACAAGGCTTATTATGTCAGCAAAACTGATGCCGATATACCACTGATAGTATGCAAGCGCCCAGCCCGTCCAGTATTCGGGGCTCCGTTCTGCGCTGCATCGCGGACTCACGCGTTCATAGGCAGCGACTGTATTTTCCAGAACAAGATAGGCCAGTTCTATGCCAGACATTCCAGCCAGGATATTGCAGTCCCCCTGACCGAACCGTTTTGCGACACCGGATGCAATAAACAGGTCGAAGAATTCTGTCAGATCGTACTTAAGCTCGTACACGGCAAAGTCCAGCATACGCCCAAGAGTATCCGCTCAGAGGGTGGGGCTAGCCCCACCCTTTTTTACGCTTGAGCCACGG
>JAUMVQ010000108.1:0-6522 GCA_030530085.1 Desulfovibrionaceae bacterium
AAAAAAAGCCTGAAAAAGATATAGCCTGAGCGCACATTGAGCTTTTTGGGCCAGTAGTACACATAATAGAAGAAAAGCTCGCAGACCACATAGACGCACAGGGCAAGCACTGTGCCACCTGCCTGGAACTCGGGTATGAGAAGCCAGGTGAGCACAAGCCCTAAGCACGAGCAGAAGATGATGCAGCCCGCTATGCCCTGTATCCTGGTGCCTGCCAGGATGATGCTGGTTATGACAGAGGTGTGCATGTTCAGCACGCAGAAAAGCCACAGGCAGAACCAGGGCAGAAGATGCAGGTAGGCCTTTCCTACATAGATGGTAATCATCTCTGCTGCTACGCTCATCATGCCGAAGGAGCAGAAGCAGAGGATGATGCTTATGTACTTGGAGCCTGCATAGGTCACGTTTTCTATGGCGTCCTTGTTGGCCTTGGCCACCATCCTTGAGGTGGAGGGCAGAAGGACGTTCAAAAATATGCCGCCTACTGTTGCCACCACTGAGACCATGCCGTTCATGATGCGGAAGTCCGTGATGCTCTCAACAGTCCCCTGCATGCCAAGCAGGACCACGCGCAGGTTGTCAAAGGAATACTGGAAGATGCTGAAGGAGAAGATGCTGAGAAAGTAGGGAAGGATTTCCTTCAGCACGGACATGTCTATTTTGGGCAGGAAAGAGACAAAGGGCGCTTCCTTCCTGATTTTCCAGATGGAGAGGGGAATGGCAAAAATCAGCACAAAGCTTGAGCAGAAGAAGAAAAAGCTTATGGAAAGATGGAAGTATATGGTTGAAAACAGGATGCAGAACTGTATGGATTTTGTGAAAAGGGCCCTTTTTTTCAGCCAGGCAACATTTTCAGTGCCTGCTATAAGCTGGTCCAGGCAGGCACAGAGCCAGTTGACGATGCAGCTGAAGGCTATAATCAAGAGCAGCGTCTTGAGGATGGCATCCTCTTCAGCGTCAAGGTTGAATATGTATCCTGAAAACTGGCTTAAGATAAGGATGACAGCGGTATTGATGCAGGCAATGACGCTGTACATGGCAAGGCTGGTCTGGAAAAGGCGGTTCGTCTTGTCATAGTCATCCTCGGCAAGCCAGGCAGAGAAGAAGCGGACATTGGTGGAATTGAGCCCCAGATCCATAATCTGCATGTAGAAATTGATGGAAGTGGCAAGCCCTATAATGCCGTACTGCTGGTTGCCAAAGTAGTGCAGCAGGATGGGGACTGAGATAAAGCCGTAGATAGCCTGTGCAAAAAGGGCTACGGTACTCCAGCCGACACCTCTGACTATTTTCTGTTTGCTGTTCATTGAAACGGGGGCACCTTAAACCAGTTCACGGGATATATGACACAAAGGCTGACGGCTTTTGCTTCAATAAAAAAAAGGACAGTGCATTTTTTTTGCACTGTCCAGTACACTACACTAATTTGCACTTCCTTCAAAGGGGTACATGCCGGGCTTTCAAAAAAAGCAAGGGATAAGCCTGATCCATGCTTACGCCAGGCTGTCCACGTCTCCTTCCGTGTTTATGAGCAGGACCCTGGACGAGGCATCGAGGCCGATCTTGTCACGAATATCCCTGAGATCCTCGTCATGGCAGATGGCATGCAAAACACCCGTGGTCACGGCTCCGGAAAGGCCGGCAGTGACTTTGGGATCAGATCCTAGCGGATGCTGCAATATCTTCTGGCCCTCTTCTGCCAGCACGTCATCGCATGAGACAAAGCCGCAGGCTGTACGGCGCAATATTTCCCAGGCCTGGCTGCTGGGCGTGCCGCAGCAGAGGCTTGTCATGCAGGACTCCTCAGGATGCTCTATGCTGTGGAGCTTTCCATCGTCTGCTTTGGCCGTCTGAAAGAGGCAGTCAGTCTTGCAAGGCTCCACAACAAAAAAACTGGCCTCCGGAAAGGAGGAGCTCTGGCAGGCTGCCATGGCCGAGGCAAAGCTCCCTACCCCTGCCTGCAGGAAGACATGGGTGGGCGCCATGAGGGCACTGGATGCTGTTTTATGTTGTATCTGATGCACTAGGTCCAGCACTATTTCATGCGATATTTCACGCTCTATGGTGCAGTAGCCGCGCATGATGTCCAGGGGGATTTCCTCATAGCCGTCCCAGGCCGTGTCCTGGACAAGGACTGATCCTTCAAGCCTGCTTCTTTTCTCGGCTGCGGCAACTGCCTCATCGTAATTGCCGTCTGCTATTTCAACGTGTGCACCAAGGCTTCTTATCCTGGCAGCCCTCTGCTCAGCATTGCCTTTAGGCAATATGACCGTTGCCTCAAGCCCGAAGAGGCGGCAGGTCCAGGCTACTGCATAGCCGTGGTTGCCGTCAGAGGCCGTAACAAAGCGCAGTTTTGCCTTGCCGGCTTTTTTTGCAAGCTCTTCAAACGGGGGCAGTTCCGTGCCCTCAATCCCTATCCTTATGGCCAGCTGCCTCGCTATGGCAAAGCTTGCCCCAAGGACCTTGAAGGCCCCGAGGTTAAAGCGGCAGGATTCATCCTTGATCCAGATATTTTTCAGACCCAGGGCCCGGGCCAGATTGTCCAGGCTGATAATGGGCGTTGCCTTGTAGCCAGGCATTGAGGCATGAAAGCGGGCTGTATCTATGGCAACGTCCTGGGAGAGCTCGTCAAGCAGCTTGGATGGCGTTTTGTCAGGGGTGCGGGACAGAAATTGCAGTCTCATCAGGGAAAAACTCCGTGGCAATAGGGAAACTATGGCAGCATGCAGCAGCAAGGCGCAGGCTGGCACCATTATATAATGACTGTGCTGCGCCATGCACTGTGTACTCTGCCCTTCCGGTCAGCCCCTGTCAAACTGCGCAAAAACATGTTTTCCGTTGTGAAGGCAGGCACAGGTATCAGAAATAAAATTGACTTTGACAACGAATTCCAATTCCTGTAAATAACCACAAGTCACAGGTGCAGCCTGCAAAGGCTGTGCTCTGTCTTTGCAGTTTTGCCAGGCAGTTTTGCCAGATACAGCCCTGCTTTTTTGCAGCAGCTGCCAGCTGTCCTGGCTGTCAGAGCTATGGCTGTCAGTCTTTGCTCTTTTAAGGACAGGATGTTCAGGAGGTCATTATGAGTCAGCAGATTATTGTTGTCGCCATTATTGCCGCATGCGTGATCGGGCTCATCGTGCATTTTCGCAAGAGCATCAAGTCCAAGTCCTGCTCCTGCTGCGGCTCCCGCGGCAGCAAGGGCGGCTGCCACTGCCAGAAGTAATGGCAGCCTGAGCCCCGCGCTTTTGCCCTTACAGCGACTTGCGGCGCTTGTAGCAGTGCAGCCCTATGCCGCCTGCCAGAAGCAGCCCTGCTCCCACATGAAAGGCCTTGCGGCCGAAAAAGGCGGAGACGAGCGTTACGCCCAGCAGGCCAAGAAGCATGGCATTGCCAGGCTTGCAGTTGAACTGCTTTCTGACGATGCAGGCTGTAGAGGTAGCAGCGATAGCCTCGGTAATCATGGTTGCCTCCCTTGTACGGGGTCTGTTTTGCAATGGTCATTATGCTGAATGCGCCTTTTTTAAGGCAAAAAAGGAATAGTTTTTGAATTTCTAATTCATAAACTTCACTTTTCCCTGATAACAGCCGTTTTCAGCATACAGTTCTTCTTATAACACATTGCAGAACTAAAGACAAACTGCAAATAGTAAATTCAATTTCACTTTACTTTGCTTGCTTTTAATACTTTTTTCATTTTTTTTGAAAAAAGTTGCGAAAATTTTCGTTTTTCTTTTTCCCTCACCTTAAAAATACAGTCATTAAGGAGACTTATCATGGCTAACACCCTCTCTTTGCGCTCCCTCAAGGTAGGAGACACAGGAACCATCGCCACAGTGGACGCTCCCGGCGAATTAAACCGTCGTATCAGGGACATGGGACTCACTCCCGGCTCCACTGTGACCGTCGTCGGCCGTGCCCCCCTTCAGGATCCCGTAGCCTTGCGTCTTTCCGGCGTTACAATTATGTTACGCAATAAGGAAGCTGATTACATCACAGTTGCGGTGTAATTAAAGAAAGAAACTGAATGTTTCTTTCAAAAACTGCATAGCTTCCTGTAACCTGACGGAGGAAGTACTATGAACTCTTTTCTGAAATATGGTCTTATCTTTGCCGGCGGCGTGGCCTGCGGCGTTGTCGCTTCTATGGCTGTCAACCGTGGCTGCATTAACTTAAAGCCCGTTGCTTCCGGCCTCATCAGCCGCGGCCTGGACGTCAAGGACGCCATTTCCAGCGCTGTGGAAAAGGCCAAGGAAGACTGCCAGGACCTGGTTGCCGAAGCCAAGGCTGAACAGGCTGACCGCAAGTCCAGCAAGGCATAGGCAAAGGGGAATCCCAAGTGCAATTTGTTATCGTTCATGAACTGCGTGGCAGCTTCTCAGACGGCACTGTGACCTGCACAGGCCGTATGCGCTGCCGCAGCGGCAGCAAGCTGACCCTGGAAGAGGCTACGTCCCTGGCAGACGGACTTGCTGCCATCGACGGCATTGTCGGTGTTTCCGTCAATCCCTTTATTGGCAGTGCCCTCTTTTACTACACTGATGACAACGCAAGGCTTCTGGCCCTGAAAGAAGTGGCCAGATGCGGCGATGTATTTACAGAGAGCAGATTACAGCCCGGCTGGCATGACGATGACCTGCAGTATCCTAAGGCCGAAGGGCCTGTAGCGGCGGCGCTTGAAATCATCCGCTTCTACGCCCTTCGGCCGTTTATCCCCTGGTGGTGGAGCATTCCCTCTGCCATCTTCCACGGCATTCCCTACCTTATCCACGGCATAAAGGAACTGCTGAAAGGAAACCTCAATGTGGCTGTCCTGGACGCCTCGGCAGTCCTGGTATGCCTTGTGCGGCGTGACTTCCGTACTGCCCGTACCCTGACCCTGCTCCTTGGCATAGGCGATGCCCTTGAGTCATGGACAAGGCAGAAGTCCCTGGCCTCCTTGAGCGACAGCCTCAATATCACTGCCGACACGGTGTGGCTCTGCCAGGACGACGGCACAGAGGTCCAGATCAGCATCAATGACTTAAAGCTCAATGATGTGGTCAGAATCAATGCCGGCACCATCATTCCGGTTGACGGCGTGGTTACCGAGGGCGAGGCCGTGGTCAACCAGTCTGCCATGACCGGCGAGCCGCTGGGCGTTGTCCGTACAGAAGGACACTCTGTCTTTGCGGGCACAGTGGTCGAGGAAGGATCTGTCCTTGTCCGCGTGACAAAGCTTGGCGACGAGACCCGCCTAAAGCAGATAGTCAGCTTTATCGAAGAGTCAGAAACTCTGAAGGCTGGCATCCAGGGCCGCTTTGAGCGCATGGCCGACATGGCCGTGCCCTTCACCTTTGCCCTGGCAGCACTTGTCTTCCTGGTCACAAGGGATCCCATCAGGGCCTCGTCCGTCCTGCTGGTTGACTATTCCTGTGCCCTGAAGCTTACCACGCCGCTGACGGTGCTTGCCGCCATGCGCGAGGGTGCCCTGAACAATGTGGTTATCAAGGGCGGGCGCTATCTTGAGGCGTTGCGCGATGTTGATACCGTAGTTTTTGACAAGACAGGCACCCTGACCAATGCCACACCGCATGTGGCCAATGTTATTCCGGCCCCCGGCTTTGATGCAGACACGGTCCTGCGCGACATGGCCTGTCTTGAGGAGCATTTCCCGCATCCCGTGGCCAGGGCCGTCTGCCGGGCTGCTGAAAAGCGCAGCCTGGGACACCCCGAGGAACACGACAAGGTGCAGTACATTGTGGCGCACGGCGTGTGTTCCATGCTCAGGGGCGAAAAGGTTGTGGTGGGCAGCCGCCACTATGTCGAGTGCGACGAGGGCATAGACGTATCCCCGCTGCATGAGGCCATTGAGAAGGAGACTGCCCAGGGCCGCTCCCTGCTCTTTGTGGGCGAAGGCGGCAAGATTGCGGGCCTGGTCTCCATAGAGGATCCGCCGCGTTCCGAGGCCGTATCGGTTATTGCCGGGCTTAAGAAGCTGGGCGTTGACCGCATCCTGATGATCACAGGCGATGACGAGCGCACTGCAAAGGCAATTGCCGCCCGACTTGGCATCACGGAATACAGGGCCGAGGTGCTGCCCACTGACAAGTCCGATGTGGTGCAGCAGCTCATAGACGAAGGCCGCCACGTGCTCATGGTCGGTGACGGCATCAACGATGCCCCTGCCCTTTCTGCTGCCTCGGTCGGCGTAGCCATGACTGACGGCACGGATCTGGCCCAGGGCGTTGCCAATGTGCTCCTGACTGAAAGCTCCCTTAAGGGACTGGTGACAGCCAAGCTGCTTGGCATCAGGGCCATGGAGCGTATTACCAGCAACTATCTCTACACCATGGTGTTCAACAGCCTCTTTTTGGCAGGCGGCATCTTCATGATCCTCTCGCCCGGCCTGTCGGCTCTTTTGCACAACATGACCACCGTAATTTTGTCTGTACGCGCCATGAAGCGCAACCTGCCTGAAACGCAGGAGCATGATGCCCTGCCTGAAGGCAGCAACGCCTAGAGCCCCAGGAGAATGCAATGGGT
>JAUMVQ010000108.1:6532-6769 GCA_030530085.1 Desulfovibrionaceae bacterium
CCGAGCAAAATGGAACTGCTGTCCTTTGTGCGCTATGTGCGCAGCTTTATCCCCGGACGTGTGCGGGTGCGTCACCCTGCCCTCACAAAGGAGGCCGTGGCCGCAGAGGCAAAGCAGCGCCTGGAAAGCATGGACGGCATAAGCTCGGTTGAGCTCAATATGCAGACAGGATCTGCGCTCATCCAGTATAATGCAGATGTGCTCAGCAAGGATATGCTCATTGAAAAGGGCATAGAA
>JAUMVQ010000109.1 GCA_030530085.1 Desulfovibrionaceae bacterium
CATCCTGGGCTGGCTTGTGCTCTGCCTTGAGGCCCTGGCAGCCTGTCCTGTGTGGCTTGTGGCCCACTGCATGCCAGAAGGCGACGGCTTTGCCGGCGTCTCGGCAAGAGCTGGCTATGCCCTGTTCTTAAGCGTGCTTTTGCGGCCGGCCCTGCTTGTCCTCTCCTTCTTTTTGTGCATGGTCATGCTCTCTGTGTCCGGCAGCTGCATGGGGGCGCTGCTTGTGCCCTTCTTTGACTCGCAGGAGGCGTCCTTTGCGGCAGGAGGCTTTGGTACCTCTGGCTGGGGCGTTACTGCCAGCATCTCCACCGTGGTGCTGACAGGCCTTGTGACGGGCCTGTTCACCTGGAAGGTGTTTTCGCTCATTACGGTCATGCCTGACCGCATCATCCGCTGGGCTGGGCAGCTTATAGCCAATCTTGGCGACATGGGGGCAGAGCAGGCCATGCAGCACGGGCGCCATTCCATGGAGACGGCAGCAGGGCGCATTGTGCCCATGGCCGCAGCCGGATCGGCAGTAGGCCTTCTGGCAGGAAGAGGCAGCAGCCGCACCCATGCGGGCGGCATGCCGCGTGGCAGTACCGATGCCCTGGAAAGGCAGCTTGCCATGGGGCAGAGGCGTGCCGGCAAAAGCTGAGCTGCAAGCTGAGCCAGAAGGAGCTCTTGAAGGGGCTCTGCAGGGTGATCTGGCTAAAACAGCAGGAAGCAGCAGAAAACTGGCTGCAAAATAGCCAGAAGGAAAACAGGAATAAAATGCTGCAATGCTAGTGAGTTACAACAAAAGCTGCCGGGACGTGTTGACAGCGAATAGCGAATACGATACTTAGAAATTGCGAATTCGCTAATAGCAGTCCTGCTCCATTTTCTGCCCGGGCATGCGGCCCGGAAAGTACAAAGCAGAGCTGCTGTACGCTTTCAAGGAGATGCTTATGGAAGGCCGGACCGGACAGCAGCAGGAAACATCCTGTGCCAGCATTGACAGGCTGCGGGAGTTTCTTCGCGAGCGCATAGGGCCTGGCAGACGCTTTGCCACTGCCAGGGAAATGGCCCAGGAACTTAGTCTTGAGCCCAGCAGGGCAACCATCTTGTACAAGTTCCTCAAGGGGGCAGAGCCCAGGGCAGGCATTGTCCTGGAGTGGCTGGAAAAGCTGGGCATATCTGTCCTCTATCCCGAAGGCAGGAGCGACGGTGTCGAGTACATCCCCGTGTTCAACGGCATGACCGGTGCCGGCGAGTACCTGCCCTCTTCCGGGGACGGGCAGTGCGAGCGCATCAGGGCCATGGACAGGACCATGCTGCAGCGCCTGAACGTGGATGCTTCCAGATGCTATTTCCTGGACGTTATGGGCGATTCCATGGAGCCTCTGTTCAGCGACGGATCCACCCTGCTGGTGGATACCTCGGACAACGCCAGGCTCTACCCCATAGACGGCAAGATATACGTTGTGCGCTATATAGATTCAATCATGGTGAAGCGCCTGCAGCTGAGCCATGACCACGTCACCCTGTGCTCTGAAAATCCCATGCACAGGCCTGTTATCATCCCGCAGGCGGATATGGATCGCTTTGCCGTGCTTGGCAGGGTGCGCTGGTATTCAGTAAGCACGTAAAAAAGCACGTACAATACATTTTTCCCTGGCTGCTTAAGTCCAAAAGGACTGTGCAGGCAGGCTGTCCTTGAAGGAAGTAAAAAACGCCCGGAGGCGGGCGGTCTTCGTCTGCACCCTTGTGGCATGCAGCCGCAGGGTGGCAGGTACGGCACACAAGGGCCTTCAGGGCAGAAACTGGCTGTGGATTTTGTTGTTTTAGTTCACTTCTCAACACAACGCTGAAATATGCACGAAGCCCATGAGCAGTTATAAGACTGCAGGGAGTTTTCCTTATGTGGAGACTCTGGAATACGCTGGACACGGTACTGAAGAAGACCAGTGACAAGGACAGCCCGTGTTATCAGATAAAGACATTCAGTAGAACAACGGGTCCTGTCATGGTCCGCCTTATCAACGGGCGGATCAGGCTGGCAGGACCAAACAGCAACGTGATCGGCTGCCCGCCGCTGGCTGTCGGATCCTGCCTTCTGACGCACCGCGAGGCGGACGAGCATGTCACCATATGGCTGGGACTGCCGCCCTGTGTAACCGGCAGCGAACTTGAGGCACTTTTGAGGAAGGACGGCTTTTGCCGCAACAACCTTGTCACCATGACGCGCCTGGCAGCCCATCTTGAGGACGGAAAGGACGTCTGTGACATCCTGACCGAGCTTGATGTGGTCCGCAGAAGGATAGAGCATTTCTTGCAGCTGTATTTTGCCTGCGAGGTGCACTGCCCTGCCAGGGAAAGGCAGTGCTGGCCCAAGGACATGCTTGTCCTGGGTGTTGCCAGCCGGAAAACGGCAGAAAGCATGGTGCAGCGCTTTACAGAGCGCTTTGCCTGCAGATGCAGCACGGACGAGGCCATAGACGCAGCCCTTAAGGAGCTGGCTGCGCTGGCAGCTGCCAGGGAAGACGGAACCTTGAAGGAAGAAGGCAAAGGGGAGGTTTTGGGAGACATTTTCAGCGGCTGTGAAACACTGCCCTGCTGCATGGTTTCAGGGAATAGTTTTGCTGAGAGGCAGGCATAAAAACCATGAAGAACACAAACATACAGGGAGGAATCCAGGATGCAGGGAAGGACTGAGAGAAGAACGGCCCAGGGGCCGCATATGGATCTGCCTACACGGTGCCTGACCAGGCATCTCAGCGACACTTGTGTCGTTATCTCCAAAAAGGCTCCGGGCGTGCGCTATGCCGGACGCATGAACGGCGATGAATTCCATGTCATACTGTCCCATGCGGCAGACTGCGCCGGAGCAAGAAGTACGCAGATGTACCGATCCCTCTGCCGCAGGCTTCTGGACGGCTGGCAGGTATGGCGTGAGGAAATGTATGACAACGGGCAGTACCGTGCCATGAACTGCCTCACCTTCAGCGGCGTCAAGAAGTTCCTGGGTGCCCTGGGGGCAGATCCTCTGTCAGGCTGCAATCCGGACAGGCTGCGCCTGGCATGGCCTGCCTTTGCAGGCTGCATGCCCGAGGGGACCATCTATCCCATACTGCCGGGCATGCACTATGAGCTGGACAGCCTCTCTGTTCCGCCTACAGCCGTGCGGGCCCTGTGCCTGGACCGCTTCCTGGTGCCGGTTACAGAGCTGCAGGGGCAGCTCTGGGTGCCTGCCGTCCTCTTCTGCCGCTGGTTCAATCTTCCCGTACAGAGGGCCATGGCCTATCTTGATGCCTGCCGCGGCGCCTACAGGGAAAAGCCGCTGTCAGTGCTGGGGCTGGGGTCCAGGCAGCAGCTCTGCATACCATTATATGCCATGCCGCAGTACCTGCAGGATCTGGCATTTATGTGGCAGTCCCAGGGCATACCGGTATGGGAGACCATCTTGTCCTACGGGCATCTGCTGGAAGGCTATGTGCGCTGCGGCCAGGAAGTCCTGGAAACAGGGCAGGCCGAATCTGCGGAGCAGGATGGCTGCAGGCTGCCCCGGGCCTTTGAGGAGAATGTGCTGGAAATAAAGGGCATGCATGAAAGCGATATGACAAGGCAGGTCCGCGAGCTTGAGCAGCGCGTGGCAAATCTGGAACGCCTGCGCAATACACCGCCTTCTGCAGTCCATGAGGAGGCTCAGTGCAGGAATGATGACGAAGGCACGCAGCCTGCCTGCCCCAGGGCCTGCTAAAGGCCCATGCAGGCACGCATTTAACAAAAGACGAGGGCAGGGCACTTCTGCCCGGGAGACCGAGAAAGGAGCAGGGACAATGGCAAAACTGAACAAAAAGACGGATGATGCGGCCGTGGCAGAAAACCCTGTCATTGCAAGATGGCAGAAGGACGCGTTTGCAGGGGATGCTGGAAATGCACCCTTTGCCGGCAGGAAGCTCAGGATACTTGGAGGCGTGCAGCTCTCCGGATCAGGCAACTACTGTGCCCTGATGGACCTCATGCAGCAGAGTGCGCCTGCCCTGAAAGTCTGCTGACAGCAATGAAGAGGCAGCTGCGGATGAAGGAGCACTGCCGCAGGGCCTGAGACTGATGCAGCCGCCTGGCTGCCCGGTATCCCTGAATGGGGACTGCCGGGTGCCGGGCGGCTCTTTTTTTTGCATAAGGCAGGGGGCAGGGGCGGCCTGCCATACGGCAAATTTCAAAAAAAATATAAATTTATTATTTAAAAAAAACGCTGTAATAATAGTGTGTTAAATAGAAAGTTACATTTTTGTAACACATAATGTGCGCAAAACGTATGAATGAATGTGACAATTTCTTTACAACGTTTTTGAAACCATGCTATGACAAAAGCCAATCCGGCGCTGATCAATAACCAGTTGTCTGCCTCAGAAGTGCCTTCGGGCGCTGCCAGGCGTACCAGGGAGGTTGTCAGTGTTCGCAAAAGTCTGACCTGGAGGGAACCATGGAAGAATTATTAACGAGTATCCTGACTCCCCTGAACAACTTTGTGTGGGGCCCGGTGATGCTGGTTTTGCTGGTGGGAACAGGCGTCTATCTCAACATAGGCCTGAAACTGTATCCCTTCCGCAACTGGTTTGCAGCGTATAAGTGTCTGTGGGACGGACGCAAGCATCAGTCCGATCACGGTGAAATCTCGCCGTGGAACGCCCTGATGACTGCTATTGCAGCCGATATCGGCACCGGCAACATCGTCGGCGTGGCTACCGCTATTGCCATTGGCGGACCTGGCGCCCTGTTCTGGATGTGGGTAACCGGCATGGTCGGCATGATGACCAAGTTCTGCGAAGTCATGCTGGCTGTGAAGTACCGCGAAAAGACAGAGGCCGGCAACTGGGTCGGCGGCTGCATGTACTTCATCAAGAACGGCCTGAGCAAAAAGTGGCACTGGATGGCCACCATGTTTGCCATTTTTGGCATGACCGCTGCCTGCCTCGGCATCGGCGGCATGGTGCAGGCCAACGCCATTGCTACCAATATTAATACGACCTTTGGCGTGAGCAACTGGGTTACCTGCGCAGTCCTGCTGGTGCTGGCCGGCATCGTCCTGGTCGGCGGCGTAAAGCGCATAGGCGCAGTGGCCGGCAAGCTTGTGCCTGCCATGGCCATCTTCTACGTGCTCTTCTGCCTTTTCATCATCTGCACGCACATTGAGCAGGTTCCTGGCGTGTTCGTGTGGGTTGTGACAGACGCCTTTACGCCTACTGCCGCTACCGGCGGCTTTGCCGGTGCAAGCATCATGCTGGCCATCCGCATGGGCGTTGCCCGCGGCATCTTCTCCAACGAAGCCGGCCTTGGCACAGCTCCCATGGCCCATGCAGCCTCTACGGCAGAAAGCCCCCTGGTGCAGGCTTCCATCGGCATGCTGGACGTTTTCATCGACACCATCATCGTCTGCTCCATGACCGGCTTTGTCATCCTTATTGCGACTGTAACGCCGGAAGTGGCTGCCGAGCTCGATAATCCTGCTGTCCACGCAGGCGATCCCCTGTGGTGCTCCGGCGTATCAGGCGGCAAGCTGTCAGCCCTGGCATTCTCCACCCTGCTTGGCCAGGTTGGTGCCTGGGGCGTGACCATCGCCCTCAGCCTCTTTGCCTTCACAACATCCATGGGCTGGTGCGTCTACGGCGAACGCTGCGCCATCTATCTCTTTGGGGACTGGATCATGAAGCCCTACCGCGTGATTTTCTCCGTGGTCATGGCTGCCGGTGCCGTTATGACACTGGATCTTGCCTGGCTTATCGCCGACACGGCCAACGCCCTGATGGCTATCCCCAACCTTATCGGCATCCTGCTCTTAAGCCCCATGCTGTTCAAGTATGTGCGTGAGGAGACAGCGAAGGATCCCCGCTTCAAGGTGTAGTGTAAAGACGTAAACAGTACAGCCTCTGTACATCATACTATAAGGCAGGTGCGTAAAGCGCCTGCCTTTTCTGATCTAAGGGTGGATACAAGGACAAGCTACTGTAGGAAAGACTTCCGGGCAGAAGGCTGCCCGGTATACTGGACGAGAAAAAAGGGAAGGGGATGACGATATGCTGGGAAGGGTGTTCTCAAGGTCCGGCCAGAAACTGCAGTGCAGCGCATACTGTTGAGGAGGCTGTACAAGAAGGCAAACAGATGGCTTGTCCTTTGTACAGTGATTTTCCAAAGCCTGACAGAACAGGCCGTATTTGGGGCAGAGAAGGGGCCTGTACGGCCGGCAGCAATAAAAAACTGTTAAAACATTGCAAATCTGCTTGCTTTTTTTTTTTTTTTGAAGTACGGTCATAATAGTTTGTCCAAAAATTTCAGCCTGATAGCGCCTTTTTTCTTTCAGACAGAGGGAAGATCAGACTTCCTGTTCTGCCTGAAAAAAGCCTTCAAAGCATAGTCCTGTTTTCCCTGACAAGGCAGTACTGCGATTAGAGTATACAGCTCTTTGCAAGCTTTCTGTTTCATCTGACGGGAAAACATGAGCGGCATGGCTGTGTGTATTCGTTATTCGCCTTTGCAGGACAGACCGGGAAGATGGTGCCAGTGGCTGCCATCAGACAAGGGTGAACTGGAAGGAGAGAGTAATGATACTTAAGAAAACAGCGTGCCTTACTGCGCTGCTGATGTCTTTTCCGTATGCTGCCACGGCAGCTGACTGGAATGACCATGAAGTAACAGGCAACAGCGGGACGGTATCCGCCTCAGGTACGGAAACTGCGCCTTATGAAAAGACTCTTAATGCGGAGTATGACAATGTCTGGTTCGGACGTGCC
>JAUMVQ010000110.1:0-2768 GCA_030530085.1 Desulfovibrionaceae bacterium
AAGAAAATTTCACTTTTTTAGTCAGCTATACGTATTTCACCAGACCAATTTAGATGGATTCCAACAGGGTCCGCTTTGGCGTGCGCTACTCCTACAAAGGCTCTGAGCGTTTCAGCCCCTATGTGGGTGTTGCTTATGAGCATGAGTTCTCCGGCTCATGCGACTCAAAGGCCTACGGCCACTCCGTGTCAGCACCCAGCTTTAAGGGCAGCTCCGGCATGGGCGAACTTGGCCTTATGATGAAGCCCACCGAAGCCCTTCCCCTCTCCATCAATCTTGGCGTGCAGGGCTATGTAGGCCAGAAGCGTGGCGTTTCCGGCAACTGCAATTTCGTGTACGAATTTTAAGCCTGAAGGCTGAAACCAGCACATAATCTAAAAGGCATCTTTCCCTGTCTGATACGGGGAAGGATGCCTTTTTGTTTTTCATGATATTTTTCGGCACAGCAAGCCCCCTGCGCAATCTTCTTATATGTGGCTCTTCGGTTGCTATATGGCCAGGCTTCTGAAGAAGGCTTCCAGTCTTTTTCCGCCGGGTACGGGAAATGTACAGGGGCAGCTTTTGAATTGAAAAAAAAGCCGGGATTTTGCTTGCCTCCGAGCCTCAGGTGCAAAAAGGGATAAGGCCGCCTGCCTCCTCGCAGATACAGTCTTTTCACACAAAAAGGTGGTTCCAGGAGGCCTTTCCTGAAATTCTTTTGGTGAACCCGCGGCTACCCCTTGGAAACTCCAAAATCCTTGTGTCCTGCATATCCCGCGTACAAAAAAAATCCCCCTGCCGGACAGATGCCAGCAGGGGGAAAGAAGATGCTCGATTTTTGCCTTATTCGGCTTTTGCTGCGGCCTTTGCAGCATCAGCCTTGGGCTTGGCTGCTACGGGCTTTTTGACGGGCTTTTCAGGGAAGATTTCCTTGCCTTCTGCGGTCATGAGCCCGATGGCCTGAACAGGACATGCCTCCATGCATGGCGTCAGCAGCTTGCCGGACGCTTCACGGATCTCGCGGCACATATTGCAGCGGACAGCCACTTTCCTGGGCTGCTGCAGTTCTGCTTCAGTTGCCTCAACCTTGACCACGGGCAGATTGGTCTTGTCCATCTGTATGGCGCCGTAGGGGCAGGCATCAGCGCACATCTCACAGGCAATGCAGAGTTCTGCATGCATCACCACTTCGCCGCTTTCAAGCTGGCTTAAAGCGCCGGTGGGGCATATCTGGCAACAGGGCGCATTTTCACATTCATGACAGCGTACAGTTGTCTTGAAATCCTCACCTTTAACTACGCGGACACGCGAGACGAATTCGTCCTTGCGTTTCATCGCTTCCTTTATATCGATGCCGTTATGGGCTGCAATGCAGGCCATTTCACAGCGTCGGCAAGCCCGGCAGAGCTCACTGCGAAAGAGTACTCGTTCCAACATAGCTTAGTCCTTTTGATCGACTTTCAGACTGAGAAGAGTCAGGCCGTGTCCCCCGTGGGGGATGAGGTTGACACTCTGGCAGGCAGGGCAGCGGAAGGTCCGCTCCGTGAGCATGAAACTGGCCTTGCAGTCGCGGCAGTCGCAAGAAAGCGGCTCGCGTTCCACCACCAGTTCGGCTCCCTCTGCCTTTGTCCCTTCACAGAGCAGCTCAAAACAGCCTGAGAAGGTGGAGACCTCCACACAGGAAAGCAGGCCTAGTCCAACCTTGATGCTGGTAATATGCCCGGCCTGTGCGTCCGGATGCTCCTTGTTATAGCTTTCAACGGCTTCTAGTGCCGTTTTCAGCAGGCCCTGGGCCAGAGATGCCTCATGCACGGCAATATTGCTCCTTACCTTTCGGTGCAGGAGACGCAGGGGTCAATGGTATTGGTAATGAGGGCTGCATCGGCAACCTTGGCATTACGCAGCATGACACCAAGAGCTTCCCAGTTCATGTAGGAAGGAACGCGCCACTTGAGGCGTTCCGGGATTTCCGTGTTGTTGGTGCGGATGTAGTAGATAACTTCGCCACGAGGTGCCTCTGTACGGGCTACAGCCTCTGAGGGGAAGATTTTTGTCATGTGTGTCCTGTATTCGCCGGAGGGCATGTCCTGCACGATCTGGCGGATGATCCTGATGGATTCGGTGATCTCATGCAGGCGGACGCAGGTACGTGCGTACAAGTCGCATCCGTCGCGGGTGATCAGCTGGAAGGACACCTTGTCGTAGGCGGCATAGGGGCTTTCCTTGCGCACGTCCAGAGCAAGGCCGGAACCACGGGCGACAGGACCTACCACGCCGAGGCGCAGGGCATCTTCCTTGGGAAGAATGCCGGTGCCCACGATACGGTTGCAGATCATGGGATCAGTCTCAAAGATGTCTGTGATTTCCGTGACCTGGGGATCAACCTTGTCCAGTGTCTGCATGAGAAAATCAAGATTTTCCTGTTCCAGATCGAACTTGGTGCCGCCTATGCAGTTAAAGGAAAGGTTCATGCGGTTGCCGAACAGTGTTTCCTTCACATCCTGCATCTGCTCACGCACTTCCATTACGTGCATGAACAGGGAATCAAAGCCGCACAGATGTGCCTGGATGGCCAGGGTAAACAGATGCGAGGCAACACGCTTGATTTCCTCGGCCAGGGTACGCATGTACTTGGCGCGTTCCGGAATCTGGATGCCCAGTGCGTTCTCGACAACCATGGCATAGGTAAAGGCATGGCTGTTGGAGCACAAGGAGCACACACGCTCAACCAGGGTCTGGTTCATGATCAGGTTGCGCTTCTTGGCAAGGTTTTCCATGCCTCTGTGCAC
>JAUMVQ010000110.1:2868-6706 GCA_030530085.1 Desulfovibrionaceae bacterium
TCTGGTTCATGATCAGGTTGCGCTTCTTGGCAAGGTTTTCCATGCCTCTGTGCACATGACCGTTATACAGCTTGGCTTCGCGAATGATTTCGCCGTCGATGGAGAGGTTGAAGTAGACAGGTTCCTCAAGGGCAACATGGACAGGGCCAAGAGGAATATTGAAGGTGCTGCCTGAATTTTTGATGAGATCCATTACTTGACCTCCTTGCTGCCAAGGATGTGTTCCCACAGATCTTTGGTGCAAGCACCATTCATCATGACCGACAGCGGGATGTAGCTGCCAATTACGCCCGGCTCAAGTTCTGTATCCAGGAAGAGACGGGTGGGATTGGGCTGGTTCTGAACCTTGACGCCGACCAGTTCCATCATTTCGCGTTCATGCCAGTCGGCATTGACGAAGTAAGAGGTAATGGTGGGCACATAGGGCATTTCCTTGGTGGTATTTGCAGTGACATTGTACACGCAGCCATCAAGCACAAAGTGGTAGCAGGCAGCGAAGAGCTTGCCGTCTGCCTCATCCGTGTCCTGCCTGACATAGCCGGAAATAAGGCTCAGCCTGGCAGCCTTGTCCTTCAGGGCGCTGGCTGCTGCGATCAGTTTGTCAGGACTGCTCAGCTTAAACCAGTGCTGGGCGTTGCCATCCTGGTCTTCCGTGTGGCTGACTCCCTCTGCAGGGCAGAGTTCAGCCAGTGTATTTATGAGGGCGCTGTCACCCTTGACTATTGTTTGCATCATATCCTCACAGCTGCGGGTGAAAGGTAGTTTCTTCCACCCGCAGCAAAATTGCGGCTCTAGGAGAGGACCTTGGTTGTGGTTCTCTCAGGATGCGCCAGGCTGTTTGTCTTGCGCTCGGCATCACGGAGCTGGCGGCAGGAACGGCACAAATGCCGGATTTCTTCCGGATTTATGTTTTCGTCCTTTGCATACAGTTCCTTGGCCCTTTCCAGCGAGATAACGCGCATGGATTTGCCGCAGCCTGCGCAGGGCTGATATTCGATGGTATGCTGCTCAATGCGTTTGAACTTGTCTTCCTCGGCATGGGCGCTGTGCCAGTCGGGATCGATGGACATGGCGTGCATGGGACAGTAGGTAACGCAGGAGCGGCACAAACAGCAGGAATCCTGCCATATCGTAATGGTCCAGTCGTTCTCGGTCTTGGTGATGTTGATGGCGCCGGCCACGCAGACGTGGCGGCACATGCCGCAGCCAAGACAGCGCTCGGGATCAATAAGGATACGGCCGCGGATGCTCTTGGGAGAGAAAGTCTCTCCGAAGGGGAAGGGATCCGTAGAGGGACCGGAGATGATATTGCGAAGTAGAACGTTGAGGAAACCAGCCATATCTATTTCTCCTCCAGTCCTAATTTCTTCATCCAGATGCTGCGGGCCAGAACCACGGCTTCCATGATGGCCTGCGGACGGGGCGGGCAGCCGGGAACATTGACGTCAACCGGGACGAGTTTGCTCAAGGGGCCGGCAATGGAATAGCTGTCGCGGAAAACGCCGCCGGAAATGGGGCAGATGCCCACAGCAACGGTGACTTTGGGTTCAGGAATTTCGTTCCAGACACGGACAACGTAGTCACGCATCTGAACGGTAACAGGTCCTGTTACCAGGACGATATCAGCCTGACGGGGGGAACCGGTATAGTGGCATCCCAGGCGCTCAACGTCATAACGGGGAATAAGCGCGGTCGTGGCCAGTTCAACGTCGCATCCGTTGCAGGATCCTGCGTTGATTCTGAACAGCCACGGCGAGCGGACAGACGCCTTTTTGAGAAGATTGTCTAAGCTCACGGTGAACTCCTTACACGACCATGACCAGCACGAGGCTGATAAGGGCAAGAACAGCGGGAATCTTGAAGTAGAAAACCATAGCCTGGTCAATACGGAAACGGCCTGTTGCGGAACGCAGCAGGGAGATGGCGATGAACATGAAGATCAGCACCTTCACCATGAACCAGACAAGGTTGAAAATCCAGATGTCACAGATGGTGCCGGGGAAGAAAAGCACGACACCAAGGCTCAGCACCACAAAGGTCTTGAGGGCGGAGCCTATCTGGAAGAGGGCAAGCAGGGGGCCGCCGTATTCCAGCAGGGGGCCTTCAAGAATTTCGGTCTCTGCTTCGGCAACATCGAAAGGCGGTACGCCAATGGTGCCGGGCAGGAACATGAGGTAGGCAACAAATGCCGGAATCATGATGGGGTTGAGACCGAACTGGCCGTGGTTAAGCTGGTACTGGACGATATTCAGCAGCGAGAAGTCCGCTGTTCCAAGACCTGTAGCCTTGCCGGTAATCATGGCAACCGTGAGCAAGATCATCAGCAGGGGCACTTCATAGCTCAGCATGATGAGCATTTCACGGGAGAAGCCTATGGCACCGAAGGGAGAGCTTGAAGAGGAGCCTCCCAGCATCATGGCAAGGGCCGGAATGGGGAGCAGGTAGAAAAGCACCAGCAGGTCGCCCATGTTGTACATGCCGTCAAACACGCCCGGAATGGGCATAAAGGCCGCGCAGGCAGCCATGCCGGTCATGCCGATGACAGGAGCATAGAGGAACACGGATTTGCAGGCTGTTTTGGGAATGAGGGTTTCCTTGGTCAGCAGCTTGGCGATGTCAAGCAGGGGCTGAATGACCGGAGGGCCTACGCGGCGCTGCATGCGGGCCACCAGGATTCTGTCCAGGCCCTTGAGATACAGTGCGAAGGCAAGAGCAAACAGTCCGCCAGGGAATATGCAGACGTGGAACAATGCCCAGAGAACATCTGACATGGCTTAGTCCTCCTTGCTCGCAACAGTAGCGTCAGGCATGCTGCGCAGGAATGCCGGAAGGGCACCGAACACATTAGCAGGACGCATGCGGTTTTCAGCAGGCTGGGGTTCAAGACCGCAGTTATGCACATTGATTTCGCGGATATGCACAAAGCGGTGAATAACCCAGTAACCGAAGCCGAAGGGGACGAGCATGATGATGAACATGACAAAGGGATTCCAGCCCATGCCTTCGCCGCCAATGCTTGTCAGGGTGAAGGGGATGGCCGGGATGTTAAACTGCGTGGCTATGGACTGGATGGGTGCAAACACGGTGCCGGGGAAGATACCGGTGATGATGCAGCCAAGAGCCAGTATGGCCATGGGTATACGCATGACCTTGGGCGGATCGCGCATTTCGCTCAGGGCCGGGTTCGGCACACCCAGGAAGGCTGCATGCATGAACTTGGCGATGTAGGCCAGGGTCAGCACTGAGCCAAAGAGGGAGAGCAGGGCCAGTACGGGCTGGTTAGCCTGCATAAGGGCATGGTAGATAACCCACTTGGAGCAGAAGCCCGATGTCGGGGGAATGCCCACAACGGAGAGGCCGGCAATCATAAACATTGCCATGGTGAAGGGCATCTGGCGTCCGAGTCCGCCAAGTTCGCTCAAGTATTCCTTGTGTGTCATGAACATGAGAGCACCGCACACGAGGAAGAGCAGGTCCTTGAAGAAGACATGGTTAATGAGATGCAACAGGCCGCCGCTGAGTCCGAGGGCAGCAGAGGCGCCCACACTCATGGCATAGCCTGCAACAGCTACGGACAGCACCATGTAGCCAATCTGGCTGACTGTGGAATAGATGAAAACAAGCTTGATCTGGTTGGCGCGGATGGCCTGAGCCGCTGCAAGAACAATAGTGATGCCGCCAATCCACATGACGAAGTGGGCCTGCACAGTATTGTAGAGCGCGGGAGCGTCCTGGCCGAGAATGAGGAACAGCTTGCAGAGGGCAATGATGCCGCTCTTCAGGAGCATGGAGGAGATGTAGCCCGACACAGGCGTGGGAGCCACGGCGGGGTGCATCT
>JAUMVQ010000111.1 GCA_030530085.1 Desulfovibrionaceae bacterium
TCATTCATACTGGAGATTTTTGCGGTTTACTGCAAAAATCCTTCATAGCCCCCGGAGGCTGTTCATTCGTGCTGATGATTTTTGCGGTTTTTTGCAAAAATCCTTCACAGAAACCATGAGACTGCTAATCTATACGGGATATTTTTGCGGTTTACGGCAACAAACATACACGGATAACCCGCCGAAGCTCATTCCTATTGGATTTTTTTGCAGTTACCCGCAAAAATCCTTCACAGAAAAGGATACAAGACGACAAGCAGTACTATGTCCTGCTTGATGAAGTGCAAAACCTTGGGAACTTCGAGGCGGTTCTAAGCAGTTTGCTCCACATAGAAAATATGGATGTATATGTTACCGGAAGCACCGCCCGCTTTCCTTCTAAAGATGCCCTCACGGACTTCAGCAACCGAGGTGACGAAGCCCGTATGCATACTCTGTATGCAGTCTGCCTATGCCATACCCGGCCAGGAAACGGTGGAACAGGCGCAGAGAGCCCTTATGATGCCCAAAGACTATTTCAGGCGTATTATCATCACCAGGGATGCTCCCGCACCACATTTTAACGAATCAGGCGTGCTGATTATGAGCATCTGCGACTTTCTGCTGAATGCAGACAGCCTGCAATGGTAACTGCATGGCAGTAAACGGCCCTGCCTGGCGAATAAGCATTATAGTTTTTTCTTGCCCTGCCATAAAGGACAAGATAGAGTCAAACATATTGAAAATTTGCCCTTTTTCCGGCCAGGGACCGGCATCGCCTGCGCCCTGGCCTTCACTTAATCCGGAGGATACCATGTTCAAACAAGGCATTATTTTGCCACTTATTGCCATACTGGCCGTCCTCTGCAGCACCACAGCCTCTGCCATGACCAGGGAAGAGGAAGAGGCACGCTATTCTGCCTGCCTGAAAAAAGCATCAGATCAGGACGCCGTGCTGGCATGCCAGAAAGAATCAACCGATTTCTGGAGCAGCTATCTGGACGACCAATACGATACAGTCAGCGAGGCCTGCAAGAAGCCACAGAACGAAAATGTTTCATCCCAGCTGTGCGGAGCAAAGCTTCTGAGCATGAAGCGCTCCTGGGTAAGCTACAGGGATGAGATGGATACAATCATCTCAGCACTCTATGACAAGACATCAGCAAAAGGACAAGTTGTGAGCTTTATCAGGGAAGCCACCAAAAATCAGGCCCTGGCTGTAGAAGCCATGATGAAGAACCTGCAACAGCCACAACAGGAGCGCCCATGATCATACGTTACCTGGCATCAGCTGCCGCCATCCTGCTCCTCTTCTCATCTTTTGCCCAGACACAGGCTTCTGACCTTGATAAGGAAAAGATAGAGGAACAGCAGATAGAAAACAGATTCTCAAAGTGCATGGAGCGCGCAACAGGCACCAGTGAAATGCTGGCGTGCGGCAAGGAGAAACTGGACTACTGGGACGCTAAGCTCAATGCCAATTACAAGGCCATGCAGAAAGCCTGCGACCAGCTCGATAATGCACAGCAGTGCCGCAAGCAGCTGACTGACATGGAAAGGACCTGGATGAGCTACAGGGATCAGATGGCTGACTTTATCTACACCATTAACGGAGATGGCTCCATTTCCAGGGTTGAAGCACAGTCCTTCCTTATAGAAGCCACAAAGACGCAGGCCAAATCCCTGCGGCGCTGACGACTTTTCATCTGGTACAGGAGTCCCCCATCCATTGTACCGTACTATATCTTCCTTCATGGGCAGATTCTGGCAGCGGAAGCTGTACAGAAGCTGCAACAGACAAACAGGACAACAGGAGTGTCCATAAAATGTCTACGTTCAGAAGTTACCTGACTGCATCATTGGCCATGCTTTTTCTTTTCTCCTTGGCCCAGGCTGCATATGCCTATGACCTTGAAAAGGAGAAGCAGGAAGAACAGCAAGTCATAAACAACTACAAGGAGTGCATGAGCCACGCATCAGCCCACCCTGAAGCACTTGCATGCGGAAAAGTGGTGTATGACTACTGGAATGGCAAGCTCAATGCCAGCTACAAGGACATGCAGAAATCATGCGACGAGCATGACAATGCGCAGCTCTGCCGCAAGCAGCTGGCTGACATGGAAAAAGCCTGGGTCACCTACAAAGACAAGATGACGGACTTTCTCAGCACGCTTAACGGCCAGAGTCCCCTTGCAGAAGTTGAAGTGCAGTCCTTCCTTATCGAGGCCACAAGGCTTCAGGCAAGGAACCTGCGCCGCTAAAGGCTTTCATCTTAAGGATATAAGCTGTACTTCTCTTTGCTGTTCTAAGGAGTATGAGCTCTTGCAGCTGTATATCCCCTCTGACGGATACGCAGTATTTTTCAGATAACAGCGCCTGCACAGTTTTTTTATGGCATAAAAAAAGGATTTACATGTTTTTGCATGTAAATCCTTATTATTTTCTGGAGCCAGCTACGGGACTTGAACCTGCGACCTGCTGATTACGAATCAGCTGCTCTACCAACTGAGCTAAGCTGGCATCTGTACGGCAAAAGCAACAATAGCCTTCAACGGCCTGCCGCCCGGCCTGCAGTATTCCTGCAAGACAAAATGCAGTTGATATAAATACTGTAATTTTTAAATACAGTCAACTGCCGGATCGCATTTTACTCTGCGCGCATGATACGGAAGGGAAGCCAGTGCATGGCAGAGCTTTCTTCACGGGTCGTATCAATTTCCCAGGTGCAGCCCTTCCAGCCCATCTTCTGGGCTACAGCCTCGGCCACGCCCTTGGCGTTAATGACGGGGTGGCGCTTAAAGACACCGCTCAGGCCATAGGTCAGATTGCACACAAGGCACTTGCCGGGACGCTGATGCAGCTCAAAGGCCAGCTCCACAACCTTGTCCGATTCCTTTCTCGGACGCAGGACAATGTCATAAGCACCTTCCTCTGCACCGCCAAACAAGGCATCAAAAAAAGCCTCTGTTCTCTCAAGGGGGAACAGTTCATCCAAAAATTCAGTGGTTATCTTGGTCATTCCTCTACCTCCCTGCCTTCAAGCCATTGCAAATCATTTTTGCTCACCTCGTAATCATGACAATGAAGTGACGCTATGTCAAACAGCCTGACCAGATCCTTTGGATGCACCTCTTCCCGCCTGTCTATCAGGCCGGCAATAAAGGCAAGCAGGCCGATGACACGCCAGGGAGTAACGTTGCGCGTGCGCAGGGCTTCAAGGCTTAAGGAGGCATGCCTTTTGGCAAGGCGCTCGCCATCACTGTCCATAAGCAGCGGAATGTGCGCATACTGCGGGGCAGGAAAGCCCAGGGCATCGAGTATGGCCAGCTGCCTTGGCGTAGAAGGTAAAATATCCCTGCCGCGCACTACCTGGCTTATGCCCATCAGGCCGTCGTCCACGCTGACGGCAAGCTGATAGGAAAAAACGCCATCCGGCCTCTGCAGGCTGAAATCCCCACCGCACTCTTCCAGGCTGAGGCTCTGCCTGCCCTCTATGAGGTCCGCAAACTCATATTTCTTTCCGGCTGACCTAAAGCGCAGAGCATAGCGCTCCCCCTTCCCTATGCGCCTTTGCACCTCTTCCTGCGACAGCCTGCGGCAGGTGCCAGGATACACAGGGCCTGCGTCCCCAAGGTGCGGTGCAGAAGCAAGCTTGAGGTCCCTGCGGGAGCAGAAGCAGGGGTAACACAGTCCCATGCTGCGGAGCCTGTCCAGGGCCTCAGTGTAGAAGGCATGCCTGTTGGACTGATGATAGGACGGTTGCTCCTTTTCCGGCGTCGGACCCTCATCCCAGTCCAGGCCAAGCCAGCGTATGTCGCTCATCAGCATCTGCATATAGACAACAGAGCTTCTTTCTATGTCCAGATCTTCCATGCGCAGCACAAGCTCGCCATTCTTAGATCGCACTGCAAGCCAGCACAGGAGAAAGGACCAGGCATTCCCAAGATGGGCCATGCCTGTAGGACTTGGTGCCAGCCTTCCGCGTATGGTCATATTCTCTCCCCTTGTGCTGTTTTTCCGCCAGAATATCGGCTTCTTTAAGCTGCACTGCCTTTGCTTGCAGGCTAAAGAAAAGGCGCCTTTAAGGCGCCTCTTTTCAGATAATTTGTCACTCAGGCATCAGTCTTTCTTCTTGTCCTTGTCTGAGGAAGATTTTGAAGAACGCCTGACTTCTATCTTGCGCTCTTCCTGCTTCACCTCAGGCTTTGCCTTCCTGGATTTAGAAGCAGAACTGCTGTCCTTTGACTTCTTGGCCTGGGCATTCTGGCTCTTGTCAGAATTTTTTGATCTACTGGCAGAGTTGTCAGACTTCCTGCTGTCCTTTTTGCGGGCACTGTCCTTGGAGCCGCTGTCCTTGGACCCGGAAGAGCCCCTGCTTTTGGAAGCGCTCTCCTTCTTGGAAGAGCGGCTGCTCTGGCTGGAAGCCTGTTCCTTCTTGGACCTTGATCCGGATGAAGCCTTATCCTTGTCCCTGCTGGATCTGGACGAAGCCTGTTCCTTCTTTGACTTGCTCTTGGTCTTGCTCGCAGAGGTCTTCTCTGCCTTCCTTGCCTTGGACCTGGAAGTAGCCTGCTGCTTCTTGCTCTTTCTTCCGGAAGACTGGTATTCCCTGTCCTCCTTCTGGGCGGACTGGGCCAGCTGCACGCTCCTGCGGCTGCCGTCCACGCGGCGCCCGCCTATATAGTTCCTGGCAAAATAGTCGGTATCCATGGATTCAATGCGCACGGTCGTGTTGCGGCGCGGCGCATGGATAAACTTGCCGTTTCCTATATAGATGCCGGTATGGTAGCCGCCCCTGCGCCGGAAGGCCACGATATCGCCGGCCCTCAGCTGGGACTTGTCACGGATTTTGTATCCGGCCAGGGACTGCTCCTGGGCAGTCCTGGGCAGCTTGATGCCGGCCCCCTTGTAGGCCCACTGCACAAAGCCGGAGCAGTCAAAGCCGCCCGGCGTTGTCCCGCCAAAATGATACGGGGTACCGATAGATTTATGCGCCCTGGCAAGAACGATATTGGTTACAGCAGAATCCCCCTTGGGCGGTGTGCCGTTCCAGGAATTTCTGGTTTTGCGTCCAGCCTGCGTTCCCCCGTCATCATCAAAATCTTCGTCCTGAACATAAAAGCCGGCAGCGTCATAGTTCTGGCGGAAATGCTCATAACGTTGGACATACTGGCTGGCATCGGACGTGTCATGTCTTTTCTTAGCACAGCCTGTCACCATAAAAGAGATGATGAGACAGAGGGTTATAAATCCAAACCTTCTACCCATTAGTACTCCAGATACAAACTGCAGCCGTACAGTGCTGCAATATGATGCTTCTTTGCCGCACAGGAAAACCACGTGCGGAGGGATCTGCGCACGGAACAATTTCGGGCAGGTCCTGCTGCAGCGCCGCGCAAGGATTATAGATACAGTGTCTGAAGGGCATAGAACGGGCAATGTGTGCTCATGAAAAATAGTATGCCGCATAAGACAGCGCAGGCGCTCTTAAGGAATTTTTTTTATAAACTGTATGTCTTTGCTGCGTCAAGACGTAGACTTGTAAAAAATACAATATTTATACTCTCTTACCTTCTGTTTTGTACAAAATATTTAACCTCTTTTCCATCTTTTTCCATTGTCTTTCTGCCAGCTGCTTTAGACATGCAATAACATCTGCCGGCATCGTTTCTGCGGCAAAGATGCCGCTTATGCCGGCAGGAAGAAGGCATTCCCCTCTCCCTTTGAAAAGCAGAAAAAGGACGGTATCGCAGTTTATTAGGCTGCTTCCTTCCCCGGAGCCTGCCTGTCTCAAAAAAAGCACCCCGGGATCTCAGGGCATCCCCTTTTTGCGCCGCTTCCCCGGCCGTTTAAATAGACAAGCCCTGCCACGCCTTGAGGCATGGCAGGGCCGTTCAACATTCTATACCATTATGCTAGGGTTATCTGAAATTGTGCTCGATGCAGGCAATGGCATTGTGGTTGTGGATTGATTCCATGCTGTCCACTTCCACCCTGAAGCCGCGCAGCTGCGGGAAATTCTTCAGCCTCTGGGCCACATTGCGCACCACGTCCTCGACAAAGTACGGGGCAGCAAAGGCATGCTCGGTGACGTATTTCTCATCCTCGCGCTTGAGTATGGTATAGACTGGGCTTGAGCCCGAGGCCTCGGCCAGTTCAACAAAGTCCTCTATCCAGCGGAAGCCGTCTGTCAGAAGCTCCATGTGCACCATGCAGCGCTGGCTGTGGGCCCCTTCATCGCTGATGGCCTTGGAACAGGGGCATACAGTCATCACCGGCACGGATATTTTCAGGCTGAATTCAAACTTTTCCTCTTCCTGGTTAAGGTTGCCTGTCAGGACGCAGTCATAGGGCACTGTGCTTTCCACCTTGGAGACTGGGGCCTTCTTGCGGATAAAATAGGGGAAATGGAAGGAGACATGGGCCCTTTTGGCCTCAAGGCGGGTGCAGATGGAGGTCAGCAGATCGCGGACAGTGCGGTAGCTTATTCTGCCTTCCCAGGCCTCAAGCGACTCCACAAAGCGGCTCATGTGCGTGCCCTTGAATGAAGACGGCAGATCCACGGTCAGATCGCAGCTCGCCACGGTGCGCTGCTTGTCATTGGCGCGGTCTCGGACCCAGAGCGGCATGCGCACGCCGCGCACGCCGACCCTGTCGATAGGAATTGGTATCTCGGGCACGGATTTCTGCACATCTATCATTAAA